>JAHDGN010000024.1:8980-17889 GCA_020627645.1 Akkermansiaceae bacterium | reverse complement strand
AAACCTACGCGACCGCAGGAATCTTAGCCTCCCTGATAACTTGTGCATTTGCTCAAAACAAGAACACCAGATCTTCAGAGAATGATCCAAAGATTTTTGTAAAATCAAACGATAAGCTGCCAACACCATCAGAAACAATGTCAGTAGTTATCGAGCTCTTTGAGTTGGATCATATCGAAGTCAATGAACTACTCACCAAACCAGGGCTCAACGCTAACAATGCGACCGACCTTAGAAAACATCTCATCACCAAAGTCAAATCGGGAGAAATCGAGCTAATCGAAACACTTTGGGCACGATCAAATATCGGCGAGTCAAACAGAAATGGAGATGTTATCGAAACAATCTACCCTACCGACTACGAACCGCCAGGACACCCCCAGACCGTTACATCTGAGGACTCGCCTTCTAACAATCCACAAAAAACGGCTTCAGCCTTAAATATCAGTTCATTTACAAGCGCAACACCAACCGCCTTTGATACCAAAAACGTGGGTACTACTTTTGAGTTCATGTTGTCGCCGAAACCAAACAACTCCAATCAAGTTAGATATTATATAAGGCTCGACTTAGTTGAAAATTTGGGGCGGACACCCATGACAATCGAAGGTCGCGAATCAAGAGCAAGGGGAACGGAAAACATATTCATGCCGATATTTGCCGTCAATACTCTGTCGCACCGTTCGTTTGCCACCCTCAACCAAGCAACCATTCTTGGATCATTCAAAAGGAAAGGCTCCGAAGATAATTCGAAACAAGTCATTGCCATCATGACCATCAATGCCTTAAAATAATCAGGTGTATCGTCTTCTCCCTACGATCATCCTTTTGTTGATGCTTGCCGCCGCAATCTCGGTGGCAAGTTTCGGCTTTTTCTGGGCCCGTTCCACCGTGACTCAAAAAGTCCCCATCGATCAAAAAACTCTCATTCATCTCTCCCACCAACTCAACCGCAAAGTCACCTCCCTCCAAAAAAATTATGAAACACAACTCCAAAAACTTGCCCCCTTCGCCCTACAAAGCACAAGTGAATTCGACACACAGATTCTCTCCGAAAGATATATCGGCATCCAAAAAATCACCCTGATCCAAAGACAAAAATCAGGAAAAAACCGAGGCTATTTTGGCATCACAAAGTCACAAGCTTCTGACTTCCCTCCCGTCCACAACGACCACTTTCTTGAAGTCGACCTCAACGCCTTTCTCTCCTCCGAAGAGAATACCAAATGGATCAATCCATTTTCCTTAAATCCATACTTTCTATATTATCAGTCCGAAAAAAAAATCATCGTATTCATGATCAACCGGAAGGTTGTTCTCTCTCGAATTGATCAATGGTTATCCGACAACTATCTAGCGTCATCCCAATCTCTCATTCAAAGCAAGCACCCACATCAACTAGTTGGCCCCACAGGGACCATCTTTGAAGCAAATGCAGGAACGGTCCCCCCTGATACCGTCTACCCCATCTCATCACCCATCGGCCGATGGGAACTCAGATCATGGGACCGATGGACCTCCTCAACTCACTTCAACAACACCATCCTGGTCTCCGCAATCGCGATCACCATCGCCCTACTCATTCTCGGCATCACTCTCTACTACTTCCTTCAAAGAAGCTTCAAAGTAGCCTCTCAGAGAGTATCTTTCGCCAACCAAATCTCCCACGAAATCCGAACCCCCCTCACCAACATCATGCTAAATCTCGACCTCGCGATCGATCAATGTCAGCCCGATAGCCCCACCGCGAAACGCATTAAGATCGCAGATGAGGAAATACATCGCCTCCAACGACTTCTAGATAACGTTCTTACCTTTTCCGAAACAAAGAAGCATAAAAAAAGGCTATCACTCACCGAATTTTCTCTCAAAGAGGAAATCACAAAAGCTCTTCACTCGATCCAACCCAACCTCAAACGCAATCAGATCACCCCCCAACAAATTCACCCTCAGAACCTAATTGCTAGAGCAGACGCAGACGCCTTTTCCCAAATCATCAACAACCTCTTCTCTAACATCCTCAAATACGCTGGCGAAGGTTCAGAACTCATCATTGAATCCGAATTCAAGGCACCCAAAGTAATTCTTCGATTCATCGACTCCGGCCCGGGAATTGACACAAAGAAACGTCATAAAATTTTCAAACCATTCCACCGCCTGAATCACAAAATCGATGAAGGAGTTTCTGGCAGCGGACTCGGACTCGCCATCTCACGAACACTCGCAAGATCAATGGGAGGAGACCTTTCCTGCATCGATCGTCCAGATCGCAAACCTGGCGCTTGCTTCGAACTCACCCTGCCAGGTTCAATTGCACAATCCCCAACAAACGAAGAAAACCAACACTCATGAAAATCCTCATTGCTGAAGATGACCCCCTAACCCGTGAGGGTATTGACGCCATTCTAACTCAAGAAGGTTTTCAAACGATCCTAGCCAGTAACGGAAAAGAGGCTCTCGCGCTCTGGAAACAAAACAACATCAACCTCCTCTGTCTTGATGTCATGATGCCAGAACTCGACGGCTTCGAAGTCTGTCGGCGCATTCGTAAAGAAAACGAACACATCCCCGTCATTTTTCTCTCGGCAAAAAGTGAAGAAATCGATGTGGTCGTTGGTCTCGAATTAGGAGCCGATGACTTTGTGCGCAAGCCCTTCGGCAAACATGAACTCCTCGCCAGAATCCGCTCTGTTCTTCGCCGCACCGCCAATCGAACCCCCGATGAAGAAAGCTCTTCATTCACAATCAGAGATCTTCTCCAAATTTTCCCCAATGAACTTCGCGCCATTCGTCTATCTGACCAATCAGAAATCACGCTCACTCCGAGAGAAATTTCAATCCTAACGCTCCTCTACGATCACTCAGACGAGGCAATCTCACGAAACGTCATTCTCGACCAATGCTGGGGCACAAATTACTTTCCCGAATCCAGATCTCTCGATCAATACATTGCACAACTTCGGAAAAAAATCGAACAAGACCCTTCCTCACCAAAAATCGTGGAAACCGCACGCGGAGTCGGCTACCGAATCCGTAGTTCTTGAAGAAAAATGGCGTAAATCCTCCCGAACCATCGACGTTTCACAGATGGGCACCTCCGGCAACCTCAGGGCTAACTCACTTTAGATTGTGGTGGGGAAAAATAGACCACAACATCTTGTGTTACTCCATTGTGCGAAGCGATTTGGACAATCAAGAAGTTGAGCTCTAGCGGGCAGTCAATCTTTCAAAGTGGAATTTGAAGTTTGCGCAAACCCTTTAAATATAAGACCTCCAAAGCGAGTTTGCCCTGGCCCTGGCCTCCCCACAGCCACTCCACACTTGTCTTTTTTGTAGGAAACGATACCCTCACATCGTGGAAAAAGCTGCTCTACTTGCACTACCTTTTCTTGGGACGGTCTCGGCTTACTCGACTACTCTTTACCAAGCCAATATGTCGGATCTTTTCGACAACCAAACGACAGTCGTTGAAGAAGATGAAAATGGTACACATATTGAGATTTTCAGCTCGGTGGAATTGGGAGGAGCAAACATCCGAATAAGTTCTGGTCTGAATCAGGGAGGGCCTTTCAATCCTGAATTTTTATCTTCTAAAATCATTCTACATGAGAGAGTGCCACTCATTCTTACCTCCGATAAGCCGATCCAAGATTTTGTGATTAGTTTTGCGAAATCAAGCCTCTCTCATACCACTTATGTGGATATTGATGGCGACTCCTCGGTGACTGTAATCGGCCGTGATACCATAAATCTGGGCCGCTCACCCTACAGTTTTTTGGAAACTTCCGCCATCGACGATCAATGGATTCTCGTAGGAAATCGATTTCAGCAAATCTCAATCGAAGAATACTCTGCGCTAGAAAATCTGCCGACGGGCGCCACGGGCTACGACGGTTCTGACACTCGCAAGTTCCTCGCAAGCCAAACCCTGTCGTTTAGTCCAAGTATCGACAATGAACTCCGCATCTCAACGGATGCCTTCCGGGGCGAGATAAGCATAGTTGGCATTGGCATTGTTATTCCAGAACCAAGTTCATCTACCCTTATACTCACTTGCGTCGGCATTATATTTTCACGTCGTAGACGAAACCCTTAAGCATAGACATCTTAAAGACTCCGTAGGTGGCTGAATCGCTTCCCTCCCTCAAGGCAATTGACGGTGAAAAGCCTGGATAGTATCGACAACTGGATTGGCATTCGGGCTGGTGCAATAAGGGGAGTATGACCGAGCCAGCAAATCTAGCAGCTCAGTGCGTTGGAGAAAATGATCTCAGGCGACGATCCCTCCAAACGCCGTGAGTTGGTCATCACTGCTTTTGAGATACGTTTGCCCCCAGCATCGCAAAACAAGCATTTTCACCCTCTGGCTGAATCATTTCGGACTCTTGGGGTAGGCTCACGCCCTACAGCGATTCCCTCTCCCATCGCCACCCCCAACTAAAGATTCTAGGCTAATTCGCGAAGATTCGCGGTTTCAAACTTCACTTCGCATGCCCATCAACCCAGCTTAGCGTCTCTGCATCTTTGCGGTAAAGCCCCCCAACCAAGCAACTCAACACTCACCAGTCACAACTCAAAACTCGGCCATCGGCCGCACCAAGTCCCTCAACCTCTCTCCAAAGCCCTAGCCTCTCTGCGGTATCCGACCCAACCAAATCAAAACTCCCGATCCAACAGATAATGGGCAATCTCCTCCAGCTTCATCCCCTTCCTCCCGAAAACCCCCAACGCATCCAGCGCCTTCTTCGTCAACCTCGCCGCCTCCTTCTTCGATTTCTCCAACCCCAAAATCGACGGATAAGTCGCCTTATCCACCGCCTCATCCTTCCCCGCCGTCTTCCCCAACACCTCCGTCGACTGCGTCACATCCAAAATGTCATCCACCACCTGAAACGCCAAACCCAAGTTGTAGCCAAACTCCGACAACCCCTCCATCTGCCTTGGCGTCGCATTCGCCGTCATCCCCCCCAACCTCAACGACGTCATCAAAAGCGCCGCCGTCTTATTTTCATGAATCCTCACCAATTCCCTCTTCGTTAAATCCTTCCCCTCCCCCTCCAAATCCAACACCTGCCCACCAATCAACTTCTTAGACCCACCACAATCCGCAAACTCCACCAACATCTCCCGAATCCCATACCTCTTCGTCTCCGGCGTCCGAGCTAAAATCGCAAACGCCTCCGTCAACAACGCATCCCCAATCAATACCGCCATCCCCTCACCATAAACCTTATGCGACGTAGGCCTCCCCCGCCGTAAATCATCATCATCCATACACGGAAGATCGTCATGCACCAACGAATACGTATGCATTAACTCCACCGCACACGCCGGCGCCAACGCATCCTCCAACTTCCCTCCACAAGCCTCCGCTGCCGCCAACACCAAAATAGGCCGTAATCGCTTCCCTCCCGCAAAAATCCCTCATCCCCTCATGCACTCGACCTGGCCGCGCCGTTGCCTTCGGCAAAAATTTCCTCAACGCACCATCCACCACTTCCTGCTGACTCTTCAAATACGACTTCAACTCCGACACGGCTCAAACCATAAACAACCTCGCCTTCTTGAAAACCCCCGATTGCCTCATCAATAAAATCCGCTACGCTTCCACAAACATGAAAATCCTGGTTCTTCTTCTAACCCTGACATCCCTCAGCTTTGCCACCGAAAAACTCAAAGTCGGAGGTCAACTCCCCAAACTCAAAGCCAAAAACCAAGAAGGCAAAGAACTCACCCTCCAACCAACCAAAGAAAGCAAATTCCTCATCCTCTTCACCTTCCCCCGGGCCCTCACCCCCGGATGAACAGCTCAAGTCTGCTCGGTGCGGGACGCATTCGAAAAACTAAAAGCTCACAAAGTGACCATCTACGGCATGTCCTCCGAAGACGTTGCCACCCAAAAAAAATTCCATGAGAAGCACAAACTTCCCTACGATCTCTTGTCAGACCCCAAAGGAGAACTCGCCAAAAAATTAGGTCTCTCCGTCCACATGGACAAATTCATCTCCAGACGCGCCATGATCTTTAAAGACGGAAAACTCATCTGGCGGAGCAAAAAAGGAGCCACTGCCGACCAGGGAGAACAACTCCTCAAACAACTCAAAACTCTCTCCCAAGAGACCACAACTACGAGTAAATAGACCAAACCATTTCTAACTTCTAACTCCCACCCGTCCTTCAACTGCCCGCTTCAACAACTCGCGGCGACCCTCCAAAACTGGCTTCAACGAAAGCACAACCCCCGAAGTCTTACCCTCATCGTGATGTAATCGCATCTCGTCCAAATGCTCATCAAAATCGACCCCCTTAATCTCCGACCAATAAATCAAATTTAGATTCTTCTCCGGCTTAAAAAACGGAAACACCTCCACCCCTAAAGGCGTCAAAATCACATACGCATGCCTCACACATCTCAACGCCACCCGACCCAAAACCAACGCCAACACGATAAACGGCCACGGCATCCACCACTTCACCACCGGATGTCCCGACACCCAAACCACCAACGATAACAAAAACACCGCCATTGCCACCGATGCCCCCACCACAAAACCCTGAGCTTGCCCCGAACGGGTAAACCTCAACTCCTTATGAGGCTCAGCAACCTTCTGCGGCCCTCCCATCTCTACAACTGCAAATGCCCAATCCGGGGATTGAAAAAATGCTGCAAAATCTCTGTCGAAACCTCGCCTGATCGCAACCCAGCTAACAACCACTTCTGTCGCTGCTCCGATGTTCCATGACTAAACGACTCTGGCCTCACCCGACCCGTCGCCTTTCTCTGCAACGAATCATCACCAATCGCACTCGCCGCCCTCATCGCCTCCAACAAATCCTCTTTGTCCAAAAGATTACTCCCCGTCTCCCTTCGATGCCTCTCATTCGCATGATACGCCCACACCCCAGCCAAATAATCCGCCTGCAACTCCAACCTCACCGACATCCCATTATCCTTCTGACCCGTTCGTGGATTAATCACCTTCTTACTATACCCCAACAAGTTTTGCACATGATGCGCCACCTCGTGGGAAATGACATACGCATACGCAAAGTCCCCTCCACCACCATATTCCTTGTCCATCTGTTTGAAAAACATCGTATCCAAATACACCTGCCTCTCTGAAGGAACATAAAATGGCCCCATCCTCGCATCCGCCATCCCCCCCCGCTTCATCGGCGTCATCCCATCATATTGAATCAACCTCGGCGGCTCGTAGTTAAGATTATTTTTCCGAAAAACCTTCGTCCAGACATCCTCAGTCGAACCCAAAATTCGCCGAACAAACTCATCAACCACCTGATCCTCCTCACTCGGCGGCATCTGCGATTGCTGTTGGCCCTGACCTCCCTGCTGATTCAACAAACCCAAAATCTTCCCCAAATCCAACTTCCCTCCACCCAAAACCATCGCGATCAGCGCAATCACAATCGCCCCAATCCCACCACCCATCGCCACCTTGCGACCCGCCCCCCCACGACGTCGCTCCACATTTCGACTCTCACGTAATCTGCGCCATTTCATGCCTCATTATTAATCTCGTTCGGGAGAAAAGTGTAGAAATTTCACACATCAATCACATTCCCATCATCCAGCTTCGACTTCGGACGCTGCTCCTTCTCCAACTCTGCACCCATCCCCGAAAAAGGTGAAACCATCTGAATCCTCCCCTTCAAACGCTCTCCTAAATACCCCGCCACCACCGATCTCACCTTCGGAATCAACAACGAAAAACCAATCGCATCTGTCAAAAATCCTGGAGTTAATAGAACCACTCCCGCCAATAACACCAACACGCCCTCCACCCCCTCCTTCGCTGGCATTCGCCCCTCACCCATCGCCCCTTGAAACTTGGCCATCGCCATCCTCCCCTGCGATTTCGCCAACGACGCGCCAATCAATGCCGTCACCAAAATAATCCCAATCGTTACCGGCCATCCAATCTCTTTGCCCAAAGTTGCAAACAAATAGATCTCAGCAACTGGCACCAAAATAAACAGAATCAACAATCTCCAAAACACAACGTAACTCCCCAAACCTACCCTCGAACGCTCCAAAGGCCACTACAAACAAGATCACAAATTCCACACCTCACCAAATTTACTCATTGAAAAACAACTCCTGCTTACACAGTTATCATAACGTAATGAAAACAAGTATCTTGCTCTTAGCCTTATCGGCATCTCTCTTCGCCAAAGAACCCACCAATGAAAAACCAAACACCACAGCCAAAAACCCAAAAGCCATCTCCCTCTTCAACGGCAAAGACCTCACCGGCTGGCACGCGGACATCCCCGATGCCAAACCCAATGTCAAACTGAAGCCCTCTTTCATCGCTCGTGATGGAAAACTCGTCTCACTCGGCAGACCCCTCGGACACCTGATCACCGACAAAACCTACGAAAACTACCGCCTCACCTTTCAATATCGCTTCCCAGGGAAACCCGGTAACTGCGGCGTCCTCGTCCACTCATCCACCCCCCGATACCTCTTCAAAATGTTCCCCAAATCGATCGAAGTCCAAATGCACCACAAAAACGCTGGCGACTTCTGGTGCATCGGAGAAAACATCAAAGTCCCCAACATGGAAAAAAGACGCCCCAAGCGCGAAAACCAAAAATGGGGCGGCGACAAAGGCGACGCCCGACGCATCCTCAACCTCACCGACAACTCCGAAAAACCTCTCGGCGAATGGAACAAAATGATCATCGAATGCTCCAACAAAGAAGTCAAAGTTTGGGTCAATGGTGACCTCGTCAACCACGGCACCGATGCCACCGCCTCCAGAGGCCAAATCGCTCTTCAAGCCGAAGGGTCAGAAGTCGAATTCAAAGACCTCCTCCTCACCCCTCTCCAGAAAAAATCACCTTCCAAATAAAATCCCCAGAAAAACGACTGCTAATCCGGCATA
>JAHDGN010000024.1:7540-8970 GCA_020627645.1 Akkermansiaceae bacterium | reverse complement strand
AAACCAAACAAACCCAGGAGAACTCCCGTCGGCTCCGGGATACACGTCTCACCGAAAGCACACGTCCCAATGCTGTTCCCATCAAAAAACAACTTTCACTAAAACATCCCTTTATCCCTATTAATCCCTCCTCAACCACGCTCAAAATTTCACGGATTTCCAACTACCAAACCTCCCCCGGTGACAGACCGTCCCCCACCCTCAAAAAAAAGAGGACCAGCCCGAAAGCCGATCCTCCTCAATCTAGAAATGATAAGCCGAGCCTAACCAACCTCTGCCGGGCTCGATGACTGTTCATCAGAAGCTGGCTCCTGCTGCTGAGCCTGCTGTGGCCTTTGCTGCTTAGGCTGATGGTTCTGCTGCTGACCATCAGCTTGTTCAAGACCAGCACGCTCCAAACTCTGACGGAAATTATCCAACATCTTGGCCTCGCGCTTCAACATATTGACCAAAGTCTCTTCATCCTCCTCGCTGATCAGCTCACGATTACCGAAAAAGATCACCAAATTCGCCACCTCCATCGTCGCAGCACGTGCCCGAGCCACATAAACCGCAAACTCTGGCTTACTTGGGCAGGAGCTGCCTTCAGCCAAAATACCGGAAATCCACCAACTTGCCTCCTGCAAACGCTTCGAGAACACCTCTTGTCCTTTGTTGGAAACATCTTCAGCAGCCTCCACCAGACGATGTCCGATCTCGGTTGCCATTTTCCAAACTTCTAAATTTTCGAATCTGAAATCAGCCACGCGATGGGCGTAGACGGCAACACCACTCGTGACAAGTGCCATTTTTACTTAGATCACTTGAATTTGATCCCAGAGCCAGTCAACTTTGTCATCTTTTTACTCCAAATCCCCTATTTTCTTGGGAAAGAAAGACATCTCAACCACCCAGATCTCTTCCTCCACTTTTCCAGATGCAGAACTCAATTCCCAAAAACCATCGGGCAAACCCTCTCATCACCGAAATCCGGCATCCCATCACTCAGCCCAACAACCCGCTCATTCACATGCCTAAAATTGCCGCTCGATCGATACCTCAAATCTCCCGAAGCAAAATGTCCAGCCACCGCCCGACGAGCAACCTTCCCAAAATTCGGAGGATTTCCGTGTAAAACATCCGAATCAAAAATAACCAAATCCCCAGCCCGCAACACCATCCGCCTCATCTCCTCTAACTCTTCTCCCCTAGAAACCAAAGTGATCGGCCCCATCTCATGCGTAAAATCAACCAATGGGATCCAAGCCGTGAACATCTTCTCCGCCTCACAAGTCAACCACCTCGACTCCTCCCGATGCCAATGGTAATCAACCTCACCCTCGACAAATTCTTTCGGCTCCTCATACAACAACTGATCATGCCAAAACCTCACCCCATCCAAACCCGCCCCCACTTCCCCACCATCCCCCCCAACTCACAAAAACAAAAGG
>JAHDGN010000024.1:0-7530 GCA_020627645.1 Akkermansiaceae bacterium | reverse complement strand
TCCCCAACCTCCCATCCCTCAGCAACTTCCCCAACTCACTCCGAAAAAACGACGCAAAAGGATGCTTCCGCGTTCGCGCCCCACACACCCTCGGCCTTTTCCAATCAAACTCCGGCTCAACGTCAACCTCCCCCCGATAAAACAAATCCTGTCCCTCCCTGACCGCCGCAATCTCCTCCACTGGGAAAAATCCCCTCACCACCACAAACCCCTGTCCCTCAAAGAGCGCCTGTTTTCTCTCCTTCGGCCTCATTTTCTCACTCCCTTACATCAACTTCTCTTTCGCCGCCACCAACACCTCCTCAGCCTTCTCTCTCTCCGGAGCAGCCCCTCGCGCCATATCCGGTTTCCCCCCACCTTTCCCGCCAGCAATTGGAGCCAGCTCCTTAATTAAATTCCCCGCTCCATGCCCAGCATCATTCCCCTCTTCCCCACACAACGCTCCCAAATGCAATCTCTCACCATCATCAACCACAAAAAATGCCGCATGGGTATAGTGCAACTTCTTCAACCCATTGAACAACTCCTGCAACAACGCCGCCGAGCCCTCCACCTTCAACACCATGTTCCCCGTCAAATTTTCCTCCGCCAACATCGCATCCGCCATGCGCGCCGCACCAGCCGCTTGCGCCTTCTTCAATGCCTTCTCAGCCTGCACCGCCAATTCTTTGACCTCCTTGGCAGAAAGTCCATCGGCCACCACCACTTCAGCCACTTCCAACTTCCCTAACTGCTCATTCGCAACCGCCAATTTCGCCAAAGCCTCTTCCTTTTCACCCGCCTCCTTCTCCGCCAACTCCGCCACATACGTCTCCGCAGCCGAACCACAAACAGCTTCAATCCTCCTCACCCCACTCGCAATCGCTCCCTCCGACTTAATTTTAAACAACCCCACTTCCTTCGTATTTCTCACATGAGTCCCGCCACACAACTCCATCGAATAACCATCCAAGGTCTTCTCCCCACCCCCAATCTGCACCACCCTCACCAAATCCCCATATTTATCACCAAAGAACTGCATGATATCCTCCCGATCCTTCACCTCCTCATGAGGAACCTCCACCCACGACACCACATCTCCAGCCTCCACCACCGCATTCACCTTCTCCTCAATCGCCAACACCTGATCATCCGTCAATGCCTTCGAATTGAAATCAAACCTCAAGCGCTCCGGCGAGACACTCGAACCCTGCTGAGCCGCATCCTTGGAAACCACCTCATGCAGCGCCCAATGCAAAAGATGGGTCGCCGTATGATGCACCTCAATCGGCAAGCGCCTCTCCCGATCGATTTTCAGCAACACTCTAGAACCAACCTGAACACCCGCATTCGCATCAACCAAATGCCCCACCGCACCACCCACCTTCAACGTCCGACTCACCAGCACCACCTTTCCCTCAACTTCCAAAGTCCCCACATCACCCTCCTGACCTCCCATCTCAGTGAAAAAAACCGTCCGATCTGTCATCACGAGCAACTGCCCATCATGCTCATGGACTTCAAGCACTTCAGCCTCACAGTCATCTTCCTCAAAACCCACAAACGCCGTCTCAACGTCAGTCGAAATATCTACCGCCCGCACAATCTCAGACTTCTGAGCAGAACGTGAAAGCTCTCTATCCTCTTCCATTCGAGCCTCTACCGCTTCTTCATCCAAAGTAATTCCCCGCTCCCGACACAACAGGACCGTCAAATCCAATGGAAACCCGTAGGTGCTGTAGAGCTTAAACGCTTCACTTGGCGGAAATTTAAGATCTCTACAACCTATTCGCTTCAATAATTCTGGAGTGATTTCCGACCAATGAAATTCAGGAAACTTGGGCTCAGGAATAACATTTCCCTCATCACCAAAATGACTCATTTTCCCGTTCGGCATCAAGATAGAGATTTTTTTTCCTTCCAACGCATTCGAAATCAAAAGCCCAACTTCCACAAAGAAGCTCTGCATCCCGCGATCCAAGGTCTTATTGAATAAATTTTCCTCCACCGCCAAAGTTTCCATAATCGCACCCGCTCGAAGCTTCAACTCCGGGAATACCCCACCAAACTCCGCCACCAAGGTCTCTACGACCTTAGGCAAAAAAGGCTCCGTCCCATCAAAACCTATAGTCCGCCCATACTTCACCGCCCTCCTCAAAATTCTTCTCAACACATAATTCCTCCCACTATTCCCCGGCAAAATCCCATCTGCAATCGAAAAACTCAACGTCCGAATATGATCCGCAATCACCCGAAATGCGATCGCCTCTTCTACCACCTCACTCTCATCCCCCGGATAAACATCCACATACTTCTTCCCGCTCAACTCCTCCAACTTCGCAAAAATCGGCGAAAACACATCCGTATTGTAATTCGTCGGCTTTCTCGAAAAATCTTTGAACCCATCCGTATTCTGGATCAACGCACACACCCGCTCAAAGCCCATCCCAGTATCGACATGCTTCGCCGGCAAATCCCGAAACGTCCCATCTGCCTCCGCATTGTACTGAATGAACACCAAGTTCCAAATCTCAATACAGAGATCCGAATCCATATTCACCAACTCCCCACCCGTATCACCCTCCGGCGTCATATCCACATGTAACTCCGAGCAAGGCCCACACGGCCCCGTATCACCCATCATCCAAAAATTATCCTTCACATTCCCGTTCACAATGTGAACCGCCGGATCCACCCCCGCTTTCTCAAACAAAGCTTTCCAAAGATCATACGCCTCCTGGTCAAACTCCGAAGGATCCCCCTCCCCCGGCGCATAAACCGTCGCATACAGCCGATTCGCCGGCAGCCCCCATCGCTCCACCACCAACTCCCATGCCCACTCAATCGCCTCCTTCTTGAAATAATCACCAAACGACCAATTCCCCAGCATCTCAAACAAGGTATGGTGATACGTATCATACCCCACATCCTCCAAATCATTATGCTTTCCCCCCGCCCGGATACATTTCTGAGTATCAGCCGCCCTCGGGGGATCATAAGGAGCCTTCTCAGTCCCCAAAAAATAAGGCACGAACTGATTCATCCCCGCATTCGTAAACAACAATCCAGGTGATTGAGGCAACAACGATGCCGACGGCACCACCGTGTGACTCTTCTCCTTAAAGAACTCCAAAAAGCTATTTCGAATCTCTGCCGAAGTCATGACCGCCCCTTAGGACCACATTTCCTCCAAAAAGAACAGCCTCAACCGACCTGATACCGATTCTAATTTCCCCAAGCAAGGTCGACGCCATCTCCAAACCCTCCCCACTTCCACCAAAACAAACACCCTCCCAGAAACTGGGAAGGTGCCTCAAAATTCCAGAACAGGTCAAAAAAACTATCTAAAAATAGAAAAATCGTGGAAAAGCTTGCCCTCAATTTGATACCCTCCAGGAATAAAACCCGCATCAATCATATTCTCCATGGTCGCAAACTGATACAGGCTCGTGACCAAAGGGCTCAAGATTCGCCTATTCCCCGAATTTGATGCGGCAACAGCTGCTTCCTGGAGATCTTCCTGAATACTAAAATGACGCCAGCCAAAGTCCAAAAATAGGATCCCCCCATCATGCCCCATTGGAGTCAACGCATTTAGGATCGGAGGAAGAATCTTACCATACTCATCCGACGTAACATTCCCCTTTCCCAGCTCTTGATTCAAAATTCGAAGAGCATCAGAAACCATCGTTCTCAAATCCCGATAGTAGGTGTCATAAATACTAAGCACCGTCTCCTGAGGAAGGCTATTCATCCAACCGACACCCATTTGTTTCTTCAAAACCTCAATCTCGACATACTCGGGGGCACCAGGCGAAACCTCCCCATGAGAAATCCCAATCCCCCCAAGCGAAGTCACTAGCGCAAGAACAGGCACAACCGTCAACTGCCTCAATGTTTTAACTATCATTTTCATAGGTCCCCCTATCATGAATCAACAAAACCCAATTTCAATAGGGCGACCATAAATTTATTTAAATCTCCCTTTTGACACCATTTCTAGCCCCCCTTCGAATACCCCACATCCTCCTCCAGCACTCCCGCATCAATCGCCTCGTGCACCAATTCGTCACACCGTTCGTTCAGAGGGTTTCCCGCGTGCCCCTTCACCCACTTCCACTCCATTTCATGACGAGCCGACACCTCATCCAACTTCGGCCACAAATCATCGTTCAATAATTCCTTATTTCCAGCCTTCTTCCAACCTCGCTTCTTCCATCCCTCCAACCACCCCTTCGTCATCGAATCCACCAAATACTTTGAATCCGAATACAAAACTACCCGACACCTCTCCTTCAGCAAGCTCAAGGAAGCAATCGCCGCCATCAACTCCATCCGATTATTGGTCGTATGCCGAAATGCCCCGCAAACCTCTTTCCGATGCTTCCCAAAAAGCAAAACCGCCCCATACCCTCCCGGCCCCGGGTTCCCTCGAGCCCCCCCATCCGTATAAATATTCACCTCCTTCATCTCACCACCTTAATCTTCTTCTCACAAAGCCTCACCACAGCCTCAAAATCTTCCTCCTGATCAAACTCCCCTTTCGGTACGATAAAATATTGATGCTTCTGCAAATACAACAACATCCCCTTCCTCCCCACATAAACATCAGAAAAATCCCCCCATCCGAATTTCTTTTCCTTTCCTCGAGACTCCTGATGAATCCCCTTCCTCGAAAACACCCAATTTAATCTCTGTCCAGCCTGGGGAGACGATTTCGTCGAATGAATCAACCGATACTGCCAATAAAATTTCCGCATAAACAACACCGGCCCCAACAAACAACACAACCCACCCAAAATCCTTTCCCAGTTCCCCCCAAACATCAGCAAAAACACTCCAATCGGAACCAAAATCAAATAAAAATACCGCATACCCAAGAAAATCGGATGCCGGTTTTTCATATGCATTCCCGAACCCAACCTCAAAGTCGGCACATCAAACTTAGTCGTCACACGATACTCCTCAGCCACGGAAAAAAAATACCCTGTCCCGTATCACGGGACAAGGCAGAGATCTTGATCTTTCGATGATCAGATTAACGATTCTCAATCGGAGTCACCGGAGACAACTCAGCTGGCCCCACATACTTCGTCAACGGACGATACAAACGGTTATCCTCCAGCTGCTCCAACACCTGCGCTGTCCACCCAGCCATCCTCGCAATCGCAAAAATTGGCGTAAACAAATCAGTCGGAATGTTCATCGAATAATAAACAGTCGCCGAATAAAAATCCACATTCGCATTCAACCCCTTCTTCTCACGCATCAACTCCGCGATCCGCTCCGACATCTCAATCCACTTCGCCTCCCCCAACTCCTCTGTCAACTTCACCGCCATCTTCTGCAAATGCGGCGCCCGTGGATCCAAAACCTTATAAACCCGGTGACCAATCCCCATGATCTTCACCTTATTCTCCAAACAATCATCCACAAACGCATCCACCTGATCCAAACTCCCAATCTCCTGAAGCATCTTAATCACCCCTTCATTCGCTCCTCCATGCAATGGCCCCTTTAACGTTCCAATCGCAGAAGTCACCGCCGAGTAAAAATCCGACAACGTCGCAATCGTAACCCGAGCCGAAAAGGTCGAAGCATTCATCCCATGATCCGCATGCAAGATATAGGCAATATCCAAAGTCTTTGTCGCCGCCTCAGTCGGCTCCTCACCTGTCATCAAATAAAGGAAATGTCCAGCCTCAGACAAATCATCACGAACCGGCGGAAGATCCAATCCCTGACGCGCACGATGATAGTAAGCCACAATGATCGGAGCCTGAGCGACCAACGACAGCGCCACTTCTTGATTCGCTTCCTGATCAGGCTCACCAATCTTGGCCCGACTGTCCGACAATCCCAACATCGAAACCCCTGTCCGCAACACATCCATTGGATTGGCATCCTTTGGCGCCGACTTCAAAAAATCCACCACCTGGGCCGGAATCTCACGATTCGCACGCAAAGCCTTCTCAAATTCCGCCAACTCACTCGCATTCGGCAACTTCCCCCGATGCAGAAGATAAGTCACCTCTTCAAACGAACAATGCTCCACCAAATCATCAATCGAATAACCGAGATAGGAAAGGCGCCCATCAAGGCCCTCCACCCTCGAAAGTGCAGATTCATTAGCAATAACTCCCTCAAGACCTTTGGCGTAATCAGACATAAAATGAAATATTTAAGACGCCGAGCAATAAGCTGCCACTCGGATGGGCGCAAGGGTTTCCCGAAGAACTCCCACCTTTTTTACTTCACAAGTCCTAAGCAAATCCTTCATCCAATCTTGCCACCCACCTCATCAAACCCAAAAATCACCCCATGATCCTCGCCCTCGAAACCACCACCACCAACGCCACCATCACCCTCGCCCAAGACAACACCAACTCCATCTCCACCCAATTTTCCAGCGAACGATCACAGGAATCCGACCTCTTCCCACCCCTCCAAGAAATCCTCAGCCAAATCCCAGCGGACCAGAAACTCTCCCTCATCCTCGTCGGAACCGGCCCCGGTAGCTACAACGGGGCACGCGTCGGCATCGCCGCCGCTCAAGCCATCGCCCAAACCCACCAATGCCCCCTCGCCGGGATCCCCTCCTTCCTCGGCACCCCTGAAGCCCAAGCACCCCTCGCCTACGCCGTCGGAGACGCCCGCCGAGGCTCCTACTTCATCCTACCCATCGAAAACCACCGCCTTCCTTCCTCACCCGAACTCCTCGACGAAAAAGCCTTTCTCCAAAAACTCGCTCAAATCAAAAACACCCCCCTCATCACCTTCGAATCCCCAGACCGCCTCCCCGAAGGAACCAACGCAACCCACACTCACCCCACCGCCAACGGACTCATCGAATCATGGCACCAACTCACCCCTGACGAACAATCCTCCCTCATCTCAACCCCACCCCAAGCCTACTACCTCCGCCCCCCACATATCACCAAATCAAAAAAGAAAAGCTCCTTCTAAAGGACACCATTCCAAATGGCCGGATAACCTCTAATTTGAGAGGCAATCTGAAAACT
This sequence comes from Akkermansiaceae bacterium, assembly GCA_020627645.1. GTDB lineage: Bacteria > Verrucomicrobiota > Verrucomicrobiia > Verrucomicrobiales > Akkermansiaceae > SW10. The sequence continues at coordinate 529 of JAHDGN010000024.1, read as the reverse complement.
ACCGAATGACTGCTGGGAAGGAATTTTTTTCAGACAGGGAGCTGTTCGAACCCACTGACCAAGGACCGACGTAGTATGAAGGGAAAACTCCCAAACTTTTATACCAGGTCCAATCGATGAGACAGACAGCGAAACCAAGCCAACACCTTGAGAGTAGTTTCCCAGATAGGAACCGAGTAGACCAACTGGAAGTGTCAAAGCCATCTCATCTTAACTATATTCAACAAGCCGTAACTCCGAGGCTTTGCCCAGAAGCTACCTTTAAAATTCCTCCCGGTTTAGCTCTATGATCCGCCGAACTTTTTCGCGAAAATGGTATAGAAAAACCAAGCAAGCCCAACAAGTGACACTACCTGAGAGATCATAAAATTGCGGCAATAGTTCAACGGAAGATTCAAAGCGGCCAATTTCTGATGATTCATCACCGTCCTAAAAATGACGAATGCGACCAGCAAACCGAAATAACCAATCGTAAGAACACCCTTGTCTATCTCCGTTTTTTTCATCAGCAAATAGTAACCTCCAATCA
>JAHDGN010000434.1 GCA_020627645.1 Akkermansiaceae bacterium | reverse complement strand
TCCTCCACAATCAATGCCCCCCGTCCCATTGATGTCGACATTCTCTACTTTGGACAGGAAGTGATTGATCAACACAACCTCACCATCCCACACCCCCGTCTCACCGACCGACGCTTCGTCCTCAAACCCCTCACTGACATCCACCCTCATCTCATCCTTCCCGGTGATGAAACAACCGTCGGAGAACACCTCCGCAAGCTCGATAGTGAAGAACCCGAACCCACCCTCATTCAAACTGTCTGGTAAATCCATGAACCCGAACCAACAAAAAGCCGAGCAACTTCGCCTCCTAAAAGGGAAGCGCCCACTCTCCGCACTCACCGCATACGACTACCCCACCGCCCGACTTCTCGACGAAACTGGCATCGACCTCCTCCTCGTTGGAGACTCTCTCGGCATGGTCGTCCTCGGTTACCCTGATACCACCCACGTCACCCTCGATCACATGATCCACCACACCGCCGCTGTCGCTCGCGGCACCAAAAATTCCCTCGTCCTCGGAGATCTCCCCATCAACACCTATCCTGACCCCGACACCACCCTCACCAACTCACAAAAACTCATCGATGCCGGGGCTCACGCCGTCAAACTCGAAGGTGGACTCAATCAGGCAGACAAAGTCCAACACCTCACCAGCAATGGCATCCCCGTCATTGGACACCTCGGCATGCTTCCTCAACGAGTAAAAGAAGAAGGCGGCTACAAAAAGAAAGGGCGCACCGAAGAAGAAGCAAAACAAATCCTCAAAGGCGCCCTAGCTCTCCAAGAAGCCGGAGCCTCCGCCATCGTCCTAGAATCCGTCATCCCAAAAGCCGCCCGCTATCTGACTGACTCCCTAAACATTCCCACCATCGGCATCGGTTGCGGAAAAGGAAATTGCGATGGAGAAATCGCCGTCATCACAGACGTCATCGGTTCATACCCCTGGTTCGTCCCCCCTTTCGCGATCCCTCGAGCCGATGTCGCCACCCAAATCACCAAAGCCGTGCAAGGCTACCTCGATGATCTCACCGGATAAAAAAGAGGCTCTTCAAAAACGTCTCCTCGCCCTCGGCATCACCGAAGAAGACCTCATCGAAAAATTCATCCGAGGCACCGGAGCAGGTGGCCAAAAAATCAACAAGACCTCCTCCTGCGTCTTCCTCCAACACAAACCCACGGGCCAAGAAATCAAAATCCAACAAGATCGATCGCGCGAAATGAACCGACATCTCGCCCGAATCGAACTCTGCGAACGACTCGAAAAGCTCCAACAGCGAAAAAAGCTCGACCGCCAGAACGCCCGCGAGAAAAAACGTCGTCAAAAACGCAAACGAACCGGCCGGGCCCGAGCCCGTGACGTCGAAAAAAAACGCCGCCACGGTCAAAAAAAACAAAACCGTCGTCCCCCACCCCAGTAAACCCCAGCAAATATCCAGCGTCGGTTCCCACCACCCAAGCCCCATCTAAAACCTCTGTGTCACTCTGCGACCTCTGCGTCTCTGCGGTGAAGCCCCTCAACCAAGCCCCTCAACCAAATCCCAAATCTAAGATCTTGAATCTTAAATCCCAACTCCCCACCATCCCACCAATGCAACAATACCTCGACCTCCTCACCGATGTCCTCAAAAACGGCGAAGAACGAGGAGACCGCACTGGCACTGGAACTCTCAGCGTCTTTGGCCGCCAAACCCGCTACGACCTCACCCAAGGATTTCCCTGCCTCACCACCAAAAAACTCCACCTCCGCTCCATCATTCACGAACTCCTCTGGTTCCTCAAAGGAGACACCAACATCCAATACCTCAAGGACAACAAAGTCCGAATCTGGGACGAATGGGCCGACGAAAAAGGAGACCTCGGCCCAGTCTACGGCCAACAATGGCGCTCCTGGCCCCGCCCTGACGGATCCACCATCGACCAAATCGCTCGCCTCATTCAAGATCTCAAAAACAACCCCACCTCTCGACGCCACCTCGTCTCCGCTTGGAACGTCGGACTTGTCGACGACATGGCCCTGCCACCCTGCCACCTTCTTTTCCAATTCTACGTCCACAACCCCGACTCCCCAACCCCAGGACTGTCCTGCCAGCTCTACCAACGCAGTGCCGATCTCTTCCTCGGTGTCCCCTTCAACATCGCCTCTTACGCTCTGCTCACGCTGATGATCGCCCAGGTCTGCGGATACCAAGCCCGTGACTTTGTCCACACCTTTGGCGACCTCCACCTCTACTCCAATCACCTCGAACAAGCACAACTTCAACTCACTCGCACCCCCCATCCACTCCCCAAAATGAAACTCAACCCCGACGTTCAATCTATCGACGACTTTAAATTCGATGACTTTGAACTGGTCGATTACCAAGCACACCCACACATTAAAGGAGACGTTGCTGTATGAAACTCTCCGCTATCGTTGCCATGACCCCCGATCGCATCATCGGGAAAAACGGGACCCTCCCCTGGCATCTCCCCGAAGACCTAAAATTTTTCAAAAAACAAACCTCCGGACACCCCATCGTCATGGGCCGAAAAACCTTCGACTCCATCGGAAAACCTCTCCCCAAACGCCAAAACATCATTCTCACCAACGACCAAAACTGGCAGCACCCCAACACCAAAACCATTCACCACCCAGACCAACTCTCAACACTCCAACTCCTAGACTCCACCATCTACGTCATCGGAGGATCCCAGATCTACTCGCTCTTCCTCCCTCTCCTCGACGACCTCTACATCACTCACATTCACCATCCATACGAAGGCGACACCGTCTTCCCCGAATACTCCGAACTCTTTCCAAAGTCAGAACACATCCTCTCAACCGAAGATTTTAAGGTACGAAGACACTTTAAATAAAAAACCAAACAACCATTCCAC
>JAHDGN010000433.1 GCA_020627645.1 Akkermansiaceae bacterium | reverse complement strand
GTAGCTTGTCCTGTCAGCAAAACAAACAAAGCACCCCAACTCATACTCAGGCAGCTAATTTACATTTCCACTCTGGGTAGTTGTCGCTCTTCAAGCGATTATTTTCCCATTGTAGAGGCTGAAGATTGTCTAGCTCATCACCACCACCTTTAATGACAGGTTTTCGATGATCTATCTCCCAACCAAACCGCGAAGAAGTATCGCCATATTTGTGCCAATACATCAATGCCCCACAAACGTCAGCTCTCACCTTTGCAGGATCCTGCCCCTCAACAATTCGGCCTTTCGACCACACTTTCTTTCTTTCGACCAAGTTAAATGGTCGCCCATCTCTTTTCGTATTATGTTTTCTTTTCATAATAAATTTTAATTTAATTTGGGGTGCCCAGACACCTCCCGCACACCGCGGGAGGCTAGGAATCAAGGCAAAAGCGGTAGAATGCTATTTCTTCAGAAAAAGCTAAACCATCACTTCGGTGCTAGGCTAACAGAGCTTAAATAGAAGACAAGAATTAACTGAAAGAAATAGATTCTACCGATATAATCTAAAATCTATTAGAATCCACTATCCAACATCCACCCAATTCTCAACCACCAATCCCTCCACTCTTCTGAACTCTCTCTCATTATCAGTCACAACCACCAAATCCCTACTCAACGCATGACTCGCAATCAAACAATCCAACGGCCCAATCATCTCCCCACGCCTCTTCAATCGCGCACGCACTTCCCCATAAGCTGCCGCCGCTACGGTATCAAAATCTAAAATCACCAAGGGCGCTAAAAAGCCCTTCAAACGACGAGCATTCTCTTCCTTCCGCACACTAGCTGCCACCCCATACTCCAACTCCGCAATCGTCACCGAACTCACCCCTACCTCGCCAAACGATAACCGTCGAAACCGCTCCAAAACCTCCACCGGCCTTTGTTGCATCAAAAAAATACAGGTGTTGGTGTCCAACATATAACGAACCTCCCTCATCACTCCTCAAACATCGCCTCACGTTCCTCTACTTCTCCCTGCTCTCTGTCCTTCATAAAATCTTCACCCATACCCTTGAACGAATTCCACCATCCCTCCCACGGGTTGTCCAAAGGCACCAAAACCACCACCTCCCCAATCCGCTGAACTCCCACCGCATTTCCTTCAAACCGGAATTCCTTTGGCAAACGCACCGCTTGACTCTGCCCATTCTGAAATAACTTTGCCTCCTTCACAAGATAAGTATCTACTTATGAATAGATACTTCAAGTGAATTATTGATCCTCCAAGACTCAAATTTGACCTCAGTCAATTTCTGCGCGACCTTACCCGTTAAGCTCATCCTCCGTGTCCTACCACATCATCAGCATCGACACTCCCACTTGCACCCTCTCCTGCAAAGACGGTCAACTCACTTGCCGCACCGATGAAGGAACCAAATCTCTCCCCATCGAAGACATTGCCGCCATTATAATCACCTCCTTCTCCGCCTCCATCCACTCCAATCTCCTCCTCCAAGCCGCCAAACACGGCGTTGGTCTTATCATCTGCGAAAACTTCAAACCCGCCTCCCTTGTCCTCCCCGCCAACCGCTCCACTGACACTCTTCTCACCCGTGCTCAAGTCCACCTCAAACCTCAGCTCCGCCAGCGGCTCTGGCAAAAAACGATCCACGCCAAATGCCAAAACCAAGCCTCCCTCGCCCGAGAACTTGCTCCCCAATCCCCTCGCCTCAAACGGATCCAAGAACTCGCCGATGGCCGCTCGATCAACAAAGAAGCCGAAACCGCCCGCCAGTATTGGCGTCTTTTTGCCGAAAATATCGCCGAAACGGATGACTTCCGCCGAGGCCGCCACGAGGGCGGACCCAACCCCCTTCTCAACTACGGCTACGCCGTCCTTCTCTCCACCATCCTCCAAAACCTCTTTGCTGTAGGTATCGACCCTACCTTCGGCATCGCACACGCCACCCGCGAACACTCTACCCCCCTCGCCTACGACCTAATGGAGCCCTTTCGGCCTTGCGTCGATCTGCGCGTCGCCCAATGGATCCGCCAACACCCAAATGAAGAACAATGGCAAGTCACCAAAGAATTTCGCCACCACGTCACCCAATTTCCGCTCGAACAAGTTGACTACTTCGACCTCACTCTCGAAATCAAAGGGGTCATCGAGGGCGTCATCCGCTCCTTCCGCAAAGCCCTCACGGCCGGGCAAAGCGGCCCATACAAACCATGGACCCGAACCACTACAAAATGGGATGGCTAATGGTCTGCTTCGACCTCCCGGTCAAAACGAAAGAAGAACGGAAGCGCTACACTGACTTCCGTAAGTTTCTCATTGATGACGGATTTCAGATGATCCAGTTCAGTGTTTATGCCCGCCCCTGCGTCACTTTTGCCCGACAAGAAACCCACATTCGCCGTGTCAAACATGCCGTTCCCGCAGAAGGCCACGTAAGGATCACCTTCATCACCAAAGCCCAATGGGAACGAAGCTGGATTATCAATGGCGCTCCAGCCAAAGAAATGGAACCCGAAAATCTCCCAGAGCAAATCGAACTCTGGTGACAGCCTTCTCGTTTTCCACTAACCTGCGTAACTCCCTGAAAATAAAAGACGAGGGGGCGAGGGACTATCGCCCCCTCGTTTTTGGAATCAAGGCAAAGCAACATGGCAAACGGCAACAAGTGGGGGAATACTATCGCCCCCTCGTTTTTGGAATCAAGGCAAAGCAAAGAAGTACGATGTGATCTTCTTCTAGAAACTATCGCCCCCTCGTTTTTGGAATCAAGGCAAAGCTGAGGTGTTGAAAGGGCGTTAGCCTCCGGCACTATCGCCCCCTCGTTTTTGGAATCAAGGCAAAGCTGAGGTGTTGAAAGGGCGT
>JAHDGN010000432.1:1428-2892 GCA_020627645.1 Akkermansiaceae bacterium | reverse complement strand
CTCTGCCAAAAGCTCTTCATGACGCCCTCGTTCCACCACCTTACCTTCCTGCAAAACCAAAATCTCGTCCACTTCTTTCACCGTCGCCAAACGATGCGCAATAATCAAACTCGTCCGCCCCTTCATCAGCTCGTCCAAAGCCTCCTGCACCAAGCGCTCACTTTCCGAATCCAACGCACTCGTCGCCTCATCCAACAACAAAATCTTCGGATCCGCCAAAACCGCCCGAGCAATCGCAATCCGCTGGCGCTGCCCCCCACTCAACTTAACACCCCTCGGCCCAACCATCGTCTCATACCCATCAGGGAACTCCGAAATAAAAGAATGAGCATTAGCCTGACGAGCCGCTTCCTCAATCTCCTCAGCACTAGCTCCCGGCATCCCATACTCAATATTCTCCCGAATCGTCCCACCAAATAACAACACCTCCTGAGGCACCATCGCCATCCCTCCCCGCCGAGTCGCCAAAGGCAAATCTCCCGACTTATTCCCATCAAATCTCAACTCCCCTTCATTCGCCTCATAAAATCCCAACAGCAACGAAAACAACGTCGACTTTCCCGCCCCACTTGGCCCAACCAAAGCCACTCGTTGACCAGCCGACACCTCAAAATTCACCCCATCAAGAACTCTCACATCCTCCCTCCCCGGATAAGAAAAACCCAAACCCTCCGCCCGAATCTCCCCCCTCAATTCAACTCCCTCATCAGCCCGGCCATCTTCCAGGTCTTCTCCTAAAATTTCCCGAATTCTCTCAGTCGCCCCCTGGGTCTTTTGCAACTGACTCATGATCTCCGGGAAAGCCCCCAACGACGCCCCCACAAAGATACTGAACAAAATAAAGTGCGCAAATTCCCGCCCCGACAACTCCCCTCGAGTCAACATTCCAGCCCCCAACCAAACCACCACCGAAATCGTCCCAAACAAGACCAAGATGATAAAACTCACAAACATCGCCCTCGCCTTAGCCCCCTTCAACGTCGTCTCCAAAAACCCATCCAATGCCACACCATACCTTTCCTCCTCAAAACCCTCATTCGAATACCCCTTCACATCCGCAATCCCCATCACCGCCTCCTCGACTACTACCTGACTCTCCGCCAATCGATCCTGAGCATCCTTCGAATACTTCCGAATCTTCCTCCCCACCAAAGCCACTGCCAAAACCACCACCGGAATCATCGCCAACATCATCAACGACAGTTTGGGCGAAGCGATAAAGATAAACACCAAGCCACCCACAAAAATCACCGCTTGCCTCGCCATCTGAGGCACCGTCGACAATAAGGTCGTCTGCAAAACACCCAAATCAGCAGCCACCCGGCCACTCACCTCACCTGCCCTCCGCTCTACAAACCAAGGCATCGGCAAACGAACCAATTTCGCAAAAACATCTTTTCGCAAATCACGCAACGCACTCTCACCAGCCTTAATGAACCCCCTCACCCGAAAATATGAAATCAC
>JAHDGN010000432.1:275-1418 GCA_020627645.1 Akkermansiaceae bacterium | reverse complement strand
ATTTTTCAAGATCTTTCTTTGTTATCCTTTGGCAAAAAGAGCAATGAGTTTAATGTCACCTCCACAAAGAAGGTACTAAAACTAAAAACAATTACATTATTTCTTGATTTGAACCCCACTAATCAACTCAGAATCACCCGGTAGATATTCCGCTTCACCACCTCCACATCCACCCCCTCTTTCAACGCCTCCTGCGGCCCCCCAATCAATGAACCCAAAAAATACGGAAAGGCCAAAGACAACCCAGCCGTCACAAAAAGCGCGATCAACGACGGCACAAAAATCCCCCGATATCTTCCCAAATAGTGATAAAGACCAAATGCCTCCTTCAAACTGACCTTTCGCGATTTCTTCTCAGACTCTGCCACGCCCAGAGTCAACCCCGAGCCCCCCAATCCGTCAAAACCCCTTTTCAAGGATTCTCATGAAAATCGCCCGCCCATCATCCCCCAATCGCCCCCGTCTCAATCCTTTCAAATCTGTGCCCATTCCATTTCTCAAAGCTCTGTCCACACCTGAACCTCCCGTGACCTCTTTCCCTCAAAACCAAGAATTCGAATCATCATTCAATTGAGTATCGGGATCAAAAGCTGATCGAGGCTTTTGTCTTCATGAGATGGTAAGGTCCCGAATCGCTGGCGCGGCCTCAACGATCTTCTCACCCTATTTCTCTGTGGGGTCCTGCACTATCGTTTTAAACCTGTTGCACGCTCCAATTTCAAGCCTCTTCAGATTCGGGAGGCAATCAAGGCCATCGTCGTCTTCCAATAATCGGCATTCGTAAAGGTCTATGTCTTCGAGTAGTTTCAGGTTAGCTATTCCCGAAAGAGATCTGAGCTTTCGGGACGTCAGCGAGAGCCGCCGGAGGGATTTAAGCGCGGATAGTGACCGCAGGTTTTCTAAAGGGAAATTGGAGACGTTCAAATACTCAAGCCCTGGCGCTGAAAACACTCCTTCCAAACCCTGACACCAAGACAAAAGGGCAACCCTAAGCCGTGGAATCTTAGAGAAATCGATCAGTTTAGTTCGCTTGATCTGCAAGCCAAGCACCTCAAGGTGGGAGAGTTGTTCAACGATTCGAATATCCGTGACTTCCCAGTCGTAAATCTCAAGCCCCCTAAGAAACGGCATTTCAGCTAAAAC
>JAHDGN010000432.1:0-265 GCA_020627645.1 Akkermansiaceae bacterium | reverse complement strand
ATATCGAGACATTCATTGGAAGCGAGCGCACTGAATCGCACAGCCGTGATTCCCTTGCGTTCTAGAAGCTTCCGAAACCGCGGTTCCCAGCCCTGCTTCAACCAGAGCACCTTGCCGAGACCGTGCTCGTGCTCGCGGATTTCGTAGGTCTTGCTCATTTTTTTAACGATAAAACTATGGGAGCACACGGTCAAACTCTAGAAATCCAAGGGGTGTGATTTTAAATGAAGTTTTTTGAATTTTAGGATTGTACTATTTTGAACAC
>JAHDGN010000431.1:1609-2895 GCA_020627645.1 Akkermansiaceae bacterium | reverse complement strand
ACGGGTCGTTGGGGAGAGTGAGAGATGATGTGGCTGGGAACTTCCCAGTTTGGGTGACGGAGTCTGAGATGGTTGCAATGAGAGATTGAAACTGGTCGTTGAGACCAGAAGTCGCAAAGGTGTGAATTTGATTTTTTTTGTCGGCAGGGGGAGGGGTGATTTCGTCTCCAGAGTTAGCTTTGCCATCGAACCCGAGCGCGAGTTCATTTTGATTTGGGGTATCGATGGTGATGCTATCGTTGATGAGTGACGTGACTTTGTTGCCAACCGCGACGGAGAGGAGGAAAACAGCCATGATGACAGATTTCATTTTTCGGGGGGCTTGGGTGTATGAGAATTCGAGTGCGACAATGGAGACCATCACTTCGGCACCGGTGATGATGACGTAGGCGAGGATTTGCCATCCGATGGAGGGGCGCTGTCCGGCATCGACCCAAGTTTGGGTGAGGGTGACAATGGCGGCTGCGCCGGCGGTGATAAATAGGCCGATGCCGACTTTACGAAGTGGGGTGAGTTTGAAGACTTTGTTGATGGCAGGGTAGATGACGAAGGAGAAGAGGGGGATGAAGGCGAGAATGAGGAGGGGGTTAGCGGCTTGGATTTGGGATGGGAGCCATTCGATTCCCAGGAAGTTGCGGTCGAGGTCTTGAGCTTGGAAAACCCAGGACGATCCGGTTTGATCGAAGATGGCCCAGAACATCATGATGGCGATGTAGAGGGGGAGGAGTTTGAGGATGGATTGGTATCCTTCTTTGGAAGAGATTTCTTCGACAAATTCTTTTCCTTTGGCGGGGACGTGGATGAATTTGTTCCGTCCGAGCCAGAAGAGAAGGGTGGCGAGGGCCATGAGGACACCAGGGACGCCGAAAGCCCAGTGTGGACCGTACCATTCGAGGAGCCATGGGGTGAGCAGTGAGGAGACGAAGGAGCCGAGGTTGATGGAGAAGTAGAACCAGTTGAAGACTTTGGTGAGGAGGTTGGCGTTGTTTTTGCCAAATTGGTCTCCGACATGGGCGGAGACGCAGGGTTTGATGCCTCCGGATCCGAGGGCAATGAGCATGAGGCCGATGAAGAGCCACCAGACGGAGCTGCCAGTGATGCCCATGAAGGCGAGGGCGGCGTGGCCGAGGCAGTAGACGAGGGAGAGGCGGATGATGGTTTTGTATTTCCCCCAGAAGATGTCGGAGAGGAGGGCCCCGAGGACGGGGGTGAGGTAGGTGAAGAAGTTGAAATTGTGGTAGTGCGAGCTAGCGACGGTTTGGCTCATGGCTGTTCCGTCGGGACCG
>JAHDGN010000431.1:0-1599 GCA_020627645.1 Akkermansiaceae bacterium | reverse complement strand
ATATTTGGTCATGAAGACGACGAGGATCGCTTTCATGCCGTAGAAGGAAAATCGTTCGGCGGCTTCGTTAGAGATGATGTAGGGAATGCCTTTGGGCATTCCGGTGGTGTCAGTAGGTGTAGTGCGGTAGCTCATGGGATCTGCGATTTAAGAGATAAGATTAAAGATTTTTGATTTGGAGTGGGTGAACTCGGGGTGTTTTTGAGAAGGGTTGTTGCTTTCTGAATTCTGAAGAATGGGAATTGGGTTGTTACCATTCGATTGCAGCTGCTGCCCAGGTGAGGCCAGCGCCGAAGGCGACCATGACGAGGTTTTCGCCTTTTTTGATTTTGCCTTCGCGGTTGGCTTCGTCGAGGGCGATGGCAATGGCTGCGGCGGAGGTGTTGCCGTATTTGTGTAGGTTGACAAAGACTCGGTCGTTGGGGACGGCGAGTCGGTCGGCGATGGCGTCGATGATGCGGAGGTTGGCTTGGTGTGGGATGACGAGTGAGATGTCTTCGGGGGTGAGGTTGGCTCGTTCGATGACGGTGTTTGCTGAGTCGCGCATGCGGGTGACGGCTTGTTTGAAGACTTCTTTGCCGGACATGGTGAGGGTGGCGAGGTTTTCGTGAATGTTTTCGGGGGTGGTGGGGCAGGCAGATCCGCCTCCGGGGATGTTGAGGATTTTGGTTTGGGTTCCGTCGGTACCGATATCGGTGGCGAGAATACGGCCTTCTCCTTCTTCGGCTGGCCTTAGGACAGCGGCTCCGGCGCCATCGCCAAAGAGGACGCAGGTCGTGCGGTCGGTCCAGTTGGTAACGCAGGAGAGTTTTTCGGCTCCGATGATGAGGGCATTTTTGACTGATCCGCCATTGATCATGTTGGTGGCAATTTTCATGGCGTAGACAAAACCGGCGCAGGCGGCGGAAATATCGAAAGCGACGGCTTTGTGAGCTCCTAAATTTGTTTGCACGTAGGCGGCGGTAGAGGGGGTGAGGGTGTCGGGGGTGATGGTGGCGATGATGATGAGTTCGAGGTCTTCGGCCTTGGTGTTGGATTGTTCGAGGGCTTTGAGGGCGGCTTGGGTTGCGAGGTCGGATGAGGATTCGTTTTCGGCTGCAATGCGGCGTTCTTTGATGCCGGTGCGGGTGACAATCCATTCGTCTGTGGTGTCTACGATTTTGGAGAGGTCATCGTTGGTGACGATTTTTTCGGGGACGTAGCTGCCGGTTCCTGCGATGGTGACGCCGTGAGTCATGGAGGGGTTTTAGGTTGAGGGACTGAATTTACAAGTTTTGAAGGGGATTTGTTATGGAGCCCTTAAGAAAATTTGCGGGTTGGAAAAAGCGGGTTAGGATCGGGAGTGACTTTGGAGTGCAAAGGGTATGGATGCCAATCGCCGGAATGGATGAAGGTGGTTTTGAAGGGGGATTTATAATATTTTATTCGTGTTGTGGGTTGTGGGATGGCCGAGTGGTTGGTTTGAGTCGGTGGGGATGGAGGGGCCGAGGTATCCTTTTTTGTGGCAGTGTATTGGGATGATTGTGGGGGTGTATGGAATTGGGTATTTGTTGGCGTCGAGAGCTCCTTTGAGGCATTGGCCGATTGTGCTGGTGGGTT
>JAHDGN010000430.1 GCA_020627645.1 Akkermansiaceae bacterium | reverse complement strand
CAACCATTCCACGAACAACCATGGCCAACTCATTCGAACTCACCGGCACCCTCAAAGTACTCGAAGATCTACAAACCTTCGCCTCCGGATTCACCAAACGCGAATTTGTCATCGAGGTCCCAGATGGCAAATACCCTCAAATGGTAAAATTTGAAGCCGTCCGCGATAAAATCGAACTCCTCGACAAATTCAATACTGGTGACGAAATCAAAGTCACTTTCGATATTCGAGGCAACGAATACAAAGGCCGATACTACGTCAACCTCAACGCTTGGAAAATCGAATCCACCAGCACCACCTCCGGAGGGAATTCCGCTGCCAGCGCATCAGATGATCCTCCCCCCTCAGCATTCGACAGCCAGTTCGATAACGAAACCGAACTCGCTGACGACGACATCCCTTTTTAAAAGACATTGCGAGCAAAACGCTCTGCCTCTCCTCGACCAAAAACGGCATTCAGCGAGCACTACTCCCCTGCCGGAGCCAGCCCGTAGCGGTAAAACACTCCTTCCTGTTGATTTTCTAAAGGATACTGAAAAATTTGAGCTTCACCAGTGCCCTCAAAATCATCTCCAGTGACCCAATCAATCAGATCATACGACTTATAAGTCCGGAATAACGTCCCCGCAGAACCAGTAAACTGCATCTGAAGCGACGTTCCACTCACTCCCAAAACCACACTAGAAAACACCGTCCCGTCCACCACCCCTGACTGCAACTCAATCATGGCTCTTCCCAAAGCATCTCCCGTCAAAAGATAAGTTTGTGCATTTCGATGATAATGAGCCCCATCACTACGTGGAGATACCGAAACATCTCTCCAATAACCACGCGTTTCCACCGTCTTCACATTTCCCGCAAACTCAGGATGATTTCCCGTCTCACCACTCACCGCTAGCTGCGCATTTGCCACCTCCAAAATCGAACCCGACATATTCCAGCCTTCAAAACCAACCGTCCCCACCACAAAAGGCGCATTGGGGATCACCTTTCCCGGATAACGATTTTCGTAATAAGTCCTCAGTGATTTAATGAAACGCACCAAATTGACTTCATAGTTTTGATAATGGCCCGGTCGATTCTGATCCCGATGCCCCTGCCACCAAACAAATCCAGCAATTTCAAAACCCTGAGCCGCATATTCAGGATACTCAGTCGCAAAATTGTCCAAAACATCAGTCACATTAAAAACCGAATACTCCGACCAAAGTGTCCCAAGCCCCGGAGCGTTTGTTGCATCAGAAGTATGAGCCTCAACCCGATTAATATAGGTCACCCCATTGTGATTGACCTGCGCCCACCTAGGATACGCAATGCCAGCCTCCCACGGCACTGGCCCCATATCACCTTCATCTAAGAAAAAATCATCATACTGCTTCCCCGCATACCACCCCACCCGATTCCTCGGCCCATCGACCTGCCACACCTCAGGGCTCTCACCATAGGCCGCATAAATCGTCCCATCCAAAACCACCCGATCACTACCCGGCGGCAAACAATCCCATCCTAGCGCGCGATTCCCCTGGCTCGTCTTCAAAACCAAAACCGGCTCGTCATGGTGATAACCCATCACATACCCGAACCCCAATTCAGGACCATAAGTTCCACCCGCCACAACTGGAGACATCAACCCCTTACCAATATCCGTAATCACACCACGATACTGAACATCCTGAAGCACATTCCACTCCCCAGTCACATCATTGACCATATTAGGAAATTTATTCTCAACCCCAGTCATCGTCTGCAACGTACCCAAACCTGTTCCGTTCACCGTTCCCCGCCCCACCATATTCGATTGCCCAGACAAAATATAAACCTTCACCGGCTTATTCGTCACCCCCGGAGAACCATCAGGCTCGGGTAAAGGATAAGGGACCACCGGTTTCGAACTCGCATCTGTCGGATCCGTAAACGACGCAGTCACCTCATATTAACCCGGCCACGTAACAGTGGGCATGCCTCCTGCTGTAGGTGAAGATAAAATGAAACTTAAAGATGCCCGCACCATCACCCCTGATCAGCTCTATGAACGCCGCAAACAGGCCGTGGCACTTTTCAAGAAAGGAATGTCTCGAATTGAGATTGCTCCAATTGTTGGAGTAGGACGCAACAAAGTTGGGGAATGGATTTCGAAGTGGCAGGAAGGAGGGATGAAGGCTCTCAAGGTCGGCAAGCCAGGAGCTCCGAAAGGAAGTGGTCAGCGTCTCAATGAGTTCGAGCAAGAGCGTATTCGTAAAATCCTAATCAAAGAGATTCCAGAGCAATTGAAGCTCCCTTTCGCTCTGTGGACACGCGAAGCCGTTGGTCAGCTCATTAAACAGACCTATGGTATGAACATGCCTATCCGGACCATTGGGCATTATCTCAAGCGGTGGGGATTTACGCCACAAAAGCCCGTGCGCCAAGCTTATGAGCGTTGCGGCAAGAAGGTCAAAAAGTGGATCGACGAAGAGTATCCAGCTCTGGCCAAGCGAGCCAAGGCCGAAGGAGGAGAGGTTCATTGGTGAGATGAGACTGGTATCTGTAGTGAGGATCAAGTTGGGCGCGGCTACGCCCTGAAAGGGAAAACTCCAGTCCGCAAACATCGAGGAACTCGAGAGCGAGTGAATATGATCAGCACTGTGACTAATCAAGGAAAGGTGCGCTTTATGTTTTACGATGGGACGATGAATGCAGAGCGGCTCATTGAATTTTTGAGACGCCTCATTCGAGCTTCAGGAAGAAAAGTTTTTTTGATTTTGGATAACCTGAGGGTTCACCACGCAAAGAAAGTCAGGTCTTGGATCGCCAAACGTAAGGATAAAATCGAGATTCACTACCTTCCTAGTTACAGTCCGGACCTCAACCCTGACGAATATCTCAATTGTGATCTGAAGGGAGAGCTCAGTCGTCGCCCAT
>JAHDGN010000429.1 GCA_020627645.1 Akkermansiaceae bacterium | reverse complement strand
ATGAGATGGAACGTTGAATGGTGGAAGGGTTGGTGGGTTCAAAAACGGTGTTACGGGTGTTTCCGACCGGAACGATGAACGTTTTTGCGAAGGAGATGGGCATCCCCTACGATCGGTTGGAAAGTGCGTTGGAGGTGATTGATGCGGGGAAGATCGGGGAGGTTGATCTATTTGCGATGAATGGGGCGCCATTTGTTCAGATGGCGGGGGTTGGTTTTGATGCTCAAGTGATTGAGGAGACGACGGTGGGGAGTAAGAAAATTTTGGGCCCGTTGGCTTATCTTTATTCGGCGAGTCGAGTGTTGCGGACAAAATTACCCAGAATTCGGGTAGAGATGCCGAATGGCGAGGTAGAGAAGGGTGTGGCGGTTTTAGTGGGTAATGGAGCATTGTATGGGGGGAAGTTTCCTTTGTTCAAGGGGGCGGACAATACGGACGAATTGATGGATGTGATTTTGTTCAAAAAGGGGGGGATTCCGTTTATTAAGGCGACATTGAGGAGTTATGCTCAAGGTGGGGTGGATCCTGATGATCCCGGCGATTCGGTGAGTTATTTTCAGGCAAAGAGCTTAAAGGTTTGGTCGAAAAGGCCAGTGCCAGTTGAAGTGGATGGGGAGTTATGGGGGCGGAGTGAAGAGATTGAATTTGGAACAACGGGGAAGACTTTGAGGGTGTTTGTGCCGTGATAGAGTCGGCTTAGTTCTAGAATGGAATTTTGTGAATCTCTGCTCGGTATGGGTTGAGACAATGTGGAAGGGGAGGTATGTTCAGGGAATGTCGGAGGCTCCGGTGATTATCACGAGAGAAGTGATCAGGCGGTATCATCTGAAAAGGTGGGCTCGTGTTGGGTTGTCTCTGATTGGGGCGGTGGGGATTTTTGTGATGTTATTTTTGTGTGGGTGTGTGATTGGGGGGCTTTTCTTTGGGATGAGGAACTTTACCTGGCCGGTTGTTTTGATTGGGGTCGTCTTTGCAGTCGGAATGTTTGTTTGGGGGTGGTGGTATTCTGCGAAGCATGGGGCTCAGGATTGGGAGAAATTGGCAAGGAGGCCGGAGAGAAAAGCGGGGGTGAAATTGGGGAGATTGAGTGGGCAGGAATATGGTCAGATTGGGAAGGGGTTGGTGGGGTTGGTTTTAGCGGGGCCGGAATGGGTTCGAATGGTGATTGATGAATTTGGAGAGAGGATTGAGGCAACCGACGAGCGGGCAAGGAGGTTGGAGGAAGTGAGGCGTCATTTGGATGCGCGGGAGGGTTGGGTTCCTTTGAAGCATTTTGAGAGTTATGAGGAGGAGATGTGGGAATTGGCAAAGATGGGTTTCTTGTCGATTCGGGAGTCGTCGGGAGAAATGTTTTGTCATGTGACGGTTGAGGGGACGGTGATGAGATCCTACGCGGGAGATGAGGATATTTGACTGGAGAGATTGACCGCCTTTGGGAGAATCGGGAAATAATCACCTTTTTTTGAAATTTTTTGTCCGGATATCTGGCGGGGTGGCAGCTTGTTGATGTAAGTGTTAAAATTTTAGATCAATAGACCCAAAGATGAATCATTTTGAGAAATTCCGAGAGACAGGACAGGAGCGTGATTTTCGTGCTCTAGTGGGAGAGTATTCTGGGTTGGTTTATGGAGTGGCGATGAGGGTGACGAAGGATGGGGAGTTGGCCAAAGAGGTATCGCAGAATGTCTTTGTTTCTTTAGCGAAAAAGGCCAAGGGGATCCGAGAATCTCGGGGGATTTCGTCTTGGCTGTATCGTTCGGCGCTGCATGAGTCTCGTGCGTTGATTCGGGGTGAGATGAGGTATCGGAAGCGCTTGGAAAATTATCAAAAGCAAGAGATGAATCAGGAAGTTGTTCACAGTGCCGGTCTCGCTGAAGTGAGAGAGTTTTTGGACGAGGTGGTTGGTAAGCTTCCGAAAGGTGAGCAGGAGTTGTTGCTAGGCCATTACTATGAGGGAAAGACCTATGGGCAGCTTAGTGAGGAACTTGGTCTTACTGAGGCCGCTTGTCAGAAGAAGGGGCGAAGGATTTTGGAGAAAGTGAGAGGTGGTTTGGCTCGGCGTGGAGTGGCAGTGTCATCGACTGCGTTGTTGTCGAACCTTTCCGCTGAGGTGAACTATCCGTTGCCTCAGGGTTTTGTTGAGGATCTGAGTCAGCATGTCTTGGCTTCGGACTTTTTGACAAAAGAAATTTCAGAGCAACCGGTGAATGGGATTCAGGCGTTGGTGAAATTTGTTCGGAGTGCACCGGTGATGCTCGGTTTGGGAGTAGCGCTCATTCTTTATGCGATCATTGCACAGCCGGGAACGAAGAAGACTGAACCGGATGAGGGAGTTGTGGATCTCGACGTCAAGCCAGTCAGGGTTGCGGGTGTTGCAGGAGAGTCATCTGTGAATGCGGGTCGAGAGGATGGTGGTTTGGATTCTATTTTGGATCCATACAAAGAGGCTCGGGAGAACTATATCGAAGGGCTTAAAGACTTATTCTCTGGCCCCTATCGCCTTCGTGAGAAGAAAGAGGATCAACAGCTGGTAAAGATCGAGGGATCCAGGGCACCGCGCTTACCCAAGGAGGGCGACTCAGCCAGTGGTGTGCTTCATTTAATGGTGGAAGATAGTGTGACTGGAAAAGAGATTAGCGATTTTCGTGTTTCTTTGTCTCCTACAGTTTGGCCCAATCCGGAAAGCTACGAAGGGTTGTTACCATCTGGTGATCGAAGTGATGAAAGTTATTGGGGTGTTGAGGATGGCGTTCTTCTTGAGGGGTTATCAGATATTCGATGGAACATGAAAGTAATGAGTGATGGGTATACTTATCCCCGTCGTAAATTTGAACTTAAAGATGGAAAGCAGTCTTTGACGGTGAAGATGAAGAAAAGTGGCGGAATGTTGACTGGGCGGCTCGTTGACAAAAGT
>JAHDGN010000428.1 GCA_020627645.1 Akkermansiaceae bacterium | reverse complement strand
AGTTTCTATTTTGGGTTTGTGTGTTTTTTATGCCGGGTATCGGGTTGTTTCTGGTAGTGATTCCAGTAGAGGCGGAGAGATTCAACTTTTTGGTGGGAAGGATGAGAAAGGGGAGGGTGGTGGAGGAGTGGTGATTGCGAATCGGGATGTCGTGGTCGGTGACTTAGGCAAGATGGTTGGAGTGCAGAAGCGCCTCAGTTATCGATACGATGATATGGACAGGTGGTTGATGAAGCAAAAGCCTCAGAGGAAAGATGGGAAAATGACCTTTGCGAGAGCCCGGGAGGTTAGTGTTACTCCCTCATCGCATGGGGGGTGGGAACGCGTGGGAGATCGTTCTATTTGGACGCTTGAGATTGAGAGTGAGGATGCCAAGTCGCTGAACTTTGGTTTTGCATCGTATGAGATGCCAAATGGAGGAAGTTTGAGGGTTGCAGATTATCGTGAGGGGGGGGATGAGTTTGTATTTTCGGCTCAAGATAATGAGGTTCATGGTCAACTTTGGACTCCTTTGGTGGATTCGGACTTAGTGGTTTTGCAGGCGGATCTTCCAGCGGGTTTGGAAAGTCATTTGAAATTGCATCTCACGAGGGTGAATCATGGATTTAAGGATGTGAAACCAAAGGAGCTACCAAAGGCGTTTGGGGATAATTCTCGATCGGGGTCATGCAATATTGATGTTGTTTGTTCGGCTGAGGATGATCCTAATTTTGGCCCCCTGGTCGATCAATTTCGTGATCAGATTAGGTCTGTGGGTGCCTATACGCTTGGTGGAATTAATATGTGTAGTGGTGCACTTATTAACAATACTCGCAATGATCGTAAGCCGTATTTTTTGACCGCAGACCATTGTGGAGTCAATGCGAGTAATGCGGCGTCTGTGGTCGTTTATTGGAACTTTGAGAATTCAAGCTGTCGTCCAGTGGGGTCTGTGGAGAGTGGTGCTGATGGGGATGGGACTAACAATGCTTTTAATTCTGGGGCCTTCTTTAGGTCTGGTGATGCTGCTTCAGATTTTACTTTGCTGGAGTTGGACGATCCAGTTGATCCGTCGTCTCATCCGTTTTATGCTGGTTGGGATCGTACTGGAGAGAATACGACTTTGGCTGTTGGAATTCATCATCCGGCAGTGGCAGAAAAGAGGATTAGTTTTGATGTGGATGCATCGAGGAGGACTCGTCCCTATTCTAGGGAGTCTGATGATGACAGTCGGACGCATTTGATGATTGTAGATTGGGATTTTGGGACGACGGAAGGTGGGAGTTCTGGTTCGGCGCTGTTTGATCAAAATGGGAGGATTGTCGGTCAGCTTGATGGAGGTGATGCGGCTTGTGGGAATAATGAACCGGACTGGTATGGACGGGTGTTTCGGTCTTGGACGGGTGCGGGCTCTAATTCAACTCGGTTGTCCAATTGGTTGGATCCGGTTGGTTCTGGAATTGAGTTTATTGATGGAGTGAATGCTGAGGGGCTTTTGTCGATTGAGGGTGTGGCTGTGAGTGAGGGCGATAGTGGGACCAAGGCAGTGAGAATTGCGGTGCGACTGTCTTCTTCTATCGGTGGTGTTGTCTCGGCAAGGTTGCGATCAGTGAATGGAACGGCCAGTGCGGCTGCGGGAGATTTTATTGCGGTGGATACCAGTCTGAGTTTCGGAGTGGGTGAGACGGTGAAACTTGTGGATGTTTTGGTGAGGGGGGATTCGACTCCAGAGGAGCATGAAGAATTTGGATTTGAATTGGTCGACGTTCAAGGGGCTTCGGCTGGGGAGCTGGGGAGGGTGACGATTCTTAATGATGATTATACGACTCCGGTAGTGACGAGTGGTGATCGAGTGGTGACTTCGCAAGGCGCTGAGATGAGTTATCAGATCACGGCTAGGAATACGCCGACGGAGTATCGGGTCGAGAAAGGCCCTTCTGGGTTGAAGGTGAATCCGATGACTGGTGTGGTGACGTGGATTCCGAATCAGGTAGGGACTTTTTCAATGGATGTTGTTGCGGTGAATCCGGCGGGATCAGGTCGTAAGGCAGTGGTTATTGAGGTTGTTGCTCATCCCTTGTTGGAGGCTGTTGATATTGGGGGAAGTAATTTATCGTTTGATCCTGGCTGGGATGCCCCTTGGAGAGTCGTGGATGATGGTAGTGCACGTGGTGGTTCCTATGCTCGCTCTGGTGTGATTACAGATCTAGGGGAGTCTGATCTGAAGTTGGCAATTCGAGGTCCTGGTCTTGTTCGATTTCGATGGAAGGTTTCATCAGAGGAGAGGCATGATTTTTTGGAATTTTTTGTGAATGAGACGATGGATTCTAGAATCAGTGGGATCGTTGATTGGGTAGAAAAGACGGTGACGCTTCCTTCGGGGTTGAATCAGCTAAATTGGAAGTATCGTAAGGATGATTCGGTGACTGAAAATGATGACCTGGGTGGGGTTGATCAGATTCGTTTTGAGGGTTTTGCGGGATATCTTGTGAGTGAGGGGGTGAATCACCTTTCTGTCGAAGAGATGGATGATGAGGATGGGGATGGTTTTGGGCTGTTTATGGAATATGCTTTAGGAGGGGATCCAAACAATAGTTTGTCTCCGGTTGGACTGGAACTGATGGAGAGCAATGGGGATTTGGATTTGAGATATACGGGTTTGGTGTCGCCGATCGATTTCGATTATGTGTTGATGCGGAGTGATTCTCTGAAAGGGCCGTGGGAGACATTAAATTGGAGTCCACAGGTTATCGGTCTGGGGGGTGGGTTGCAGCGGAATTTCTTTGAGCAACCGGATTTGTCGCGCCAGAAGGACTTTTATCGACTGGGTATCCAGCCTAAGTAGAATGATTGGAGTCGTTTGATGGGGTTGTTTTGCCCTCGCCAGAGCCGGGAGTTCGAGCTAATTGACTACCTGTGTCTGAGGAAAGAGAGA
>JAHDGN010000427.1 GCA_020627645.1 Akkermansiaceae bacterium | reverse complement strand
GATGACATCATGCCTAAATCCTCCGAACACCCCAGAGGACCGACCAAATAAAAATTGAATTCTTGGCAGCCAGTTTATTCACTGTCTGACCATGAAAATCGTCGTTCCCCTGCTGACTCTCATCATTGGGTTAACTATCGGCTATCATCTCAAGGCAACCTCCAAAAACCAACCTAACATCTCCCCACAAAATCAAATGACCCTCCAGGGGATATCCTCCATCACCGGAAAAACTTATCGTCTCCAAGACATCATCGAACAAACCTCAGATGTCCGAATCATCGCCCCAACCAAACAACACCTCCCAATTCTCAATCACATCCAATCAACCGGCCTCACTGTCAGCCAACAAATGAGCCAAACCAATTCCCCCGCCCGAACCAAAAAACGCATCAACGAGGTCTCAGCCGTCTTCGAAGACGCCCTCCGCCAAAAACTTCACCAACATCCCGACTTCACCTGTTCGATCCCCAAGAACAAGTTTGGCAAAATCCAACGCTCCGGCTACCCAGACCTCCGGCTCGAACACCTCCCATCCAAAACAGTCGTTTATCTAGACCCAAAACTATTCGAAGAAACTTCCATCGATTCCACCTTCCGGTCCTTCTATTTTGAACCCAATCTTAAGAAATCAAAAATTACTGAAGACGCTCTCCATCTTATCCTAGGGTTTCCTCACAACGGAAAAACACACCAGTGGACCTTCTCTCCTCCCAAACTCATTGACCTTTCCGACCTTCAAGTCACTCTAAAGACGGAATTTTCTGCCTCAAATCGACAACTCTACTCGATCGAACCAGAGCGCTCTAATAACGAATCAAATAGCACCACACCACTCCAAATAAATACCCCATGAAAACCTGGCTCCTTCTCCTCATTTTCATCCACCCCTCCCTCGCGAAAACCAAATGGACTATCATCTCCTACAACATCCGACAAGATACCAAATCCGATCAAGGAATTCGTGACTGGAAAAACCGTGCGCCGGGACTTACCAAATTTTTGAAGAACGGAAACTTCTCCATCATTGGCCTCCAAGAAGTCAAACGTGGACAACTCATCGACCTTCAAAAAGCACTGCCAAACTACACCTCAGTTGGTTCCGGACGAAACGACGGCAAAAACTCTGGAGAACACTCCCCGATCTTCTTTGATAAGACCGTTTGGAAACGATCAGAGACAGAACAAGGAACGTTTTGGCTGTCTGACACCCCCACCCTCGCGGGTAGTAAAACCTGGGGAAATCGCTATCCCCGCATTTGCACTTGGATACACCTCCAGCATAAAAATGGACAAGGAGTCTACGTTTTCAATACCCACTGGGACCACATCAGCCAGCCTTCCCGCATCCGTTCCGCCAAACTTATCCTCAGCCGAATCAAAAAACGTAAAAGACAAAACTCCCCAGTCATTCTGATGGGAGATTTCAATGCCACGACCGAAAACGAAGCCATCAAGCTGCTTCTCCAAGGAGACGCCCTCAAGGACCACGGTCCTCGCAAACAAACCCAGACCAGCAGCCACTGGAAAAACCAACTCAAACCAGGCCTTAGAATCGATCACATCTTCACCACCTCAGACCTTGGACAAGGAAAATTGGAAGTACGAAGTGACGGCAACCCGGCTCACTCTGATCACCACCCCGTGATTTTAACCCTGGAAAGAAAATAACCCCCTCAAAGGGAGCCCCCTAAAAGTCTAACCCCTCACCCAAAGGAATCGTTGCCCCCAGCAACCGCTTCTCGACAGACTCAAAGTAGTAATCCGCTGTCCCCCTTCCCTCAAAATCTTCCGGCCACGTTGTTCGATCAAACCAACTATGAGCTCTAGGCTCCAAATCAAACTCATCCCAACGCCAATACACATGATGCATCAACTCATGCTGACACCATTGAGTCATAAAAGCCCTTAACTCAATCTCCGACAAAGCTCCCCACCCATTCCCATTCCTCTTCACCGTAAACCGCTTATCATCACAAAGAAAAACCGCTCTCCCATCTGCCGATCGCCCCATTCCCCCTCCCACATACCGCTTGGGCAAGTCTGTGCCGTCTCCAGGCATCCCAGATGGATAAATCATCCACCACAGATCCGTTGCAGTCGACACCTCTTCCGGAACCGTAGCCAAAATTTGATTCCTCTGCAAAAGCGACCCTCGAAAAGAGGACTCTCTTTCAACGTAATCGATGCTAGCCTCCCCGTCATATCGATGAAATACCAAATCAACCTCATACCCTCCCGTAATCGCTCGCAACCAACGCCGAAATAGCTTTGTGGTGACTCGAACCCGATCAAAATCATCCTCCAACACCACCGGATCAATCCCCAACTGAACCACCTCTGGCTCCAAGCTCGGAATCGAAGGACGCCTCACCGAAGCTCCCTCAACGATCACCACCGTAATCTGTAAACGACCCGCCCCGCTAGGATCACCCAGTTTCAAAATCTGATCCAACATTCGCAAAGCCGGGTAAGCATTCGGGTTTCCCAGATGTAGCCCATTGTAAAACACATCTCGCTTCCACAAGGACGAAGTCAATGGCATCTGCGCATAAACAGCATCGACTCGATCACGCGCCGCCTGATACATCCCCGCTTCCAACTCATCCTGCGCGAATAACATTCCCTCAATTGAAGTAACCACATGGGGAGGGAAGCTCTCCCTTCCACCATTTGCCGAATACAATTCATCAAGCTGCCTCCGGGACTCAAACGTTGGATCCCTCAACGCAGAGACACCAATCTGGAAGAATAACCGGTCCGGAATACTCCCAGAAATACTCCCCCTCATCGTCACCTCTCCACCTCCCTCCTCAAAATCTTCAATCACAACCCGAGTCCCTCTCAAATTTTCCTCACCCGATAAATGATACCTAACCAAATCCGTCGTCCAGCGGTACGTCACCTCAACATCGTTC
>JAHDGN010000426.1 GCA_020627645.1 Akkermansiaceae bacterium | reverse complement strand
CCAAGAGCCAATCCCACCCAAAAAAGTGAACCAATCTCCCACCCCCGAAACCTCGCCAACACCACCCACCCACCAAAGCCCACCGCTAAGACAACCATCGCCATCACCGCCTCCTGATAGACCCATCCCAAATTCATGCGCCAACACAATCGACGAGCCACTCGCGTCCATTCCTTCTCTCTCAATAACTCATCCATAAACTCAAATGATCAGCACAAATCTAGCAACGCTCGAGCGCCCAGGATGAGTCTGCACTAATTCACCAAATTTAACACCCTACAAAATCGCCAAAATAATGGAACCACCCCCACTCAAAGACTTACCTCTAAAGACTTCTCTTTCACCGCGGGAATTTCCTTCCTCTCAGCAGCCTGACTTCTTCTCAAAATCCCCAACAAAACCCCGACCATCGCAAAGCTAAAGACCAGACTCGACCCGCCATAGCTCACAAACGGCAGGGGCAAACCCGTATTCGGAATCGATGCCGTCGTCACCGCCATATTCATCATCGCCGGAATCACCAACATACACGTCACCCCAACCCCCAAGATGGTCTCGAATCGATCCCGCGCCGACAACGAAATCCCCATCCCGACCAAAAAGATCACCACGAAACAAAACACAACCCCCAACGAAAAGATCACCCCCAATTCCTCCCCAATGATCGGAAAAATAAAATCCGTATGATGCTCTGGCAAATTCATCTGCTTCACCACCCCATTCCCCAATCCCATTCCCTCCACTCCACCATTACCAAAAGCCCTCACCGCCAACCACTGCTGCCAACCAGCCCCCTGCTTATACTGATCCAAATCCAAAAAAGCCAACATCCGACTCATTCGAATCGGATTCATCGCCACCATCTGCCACCCCAACGCCACCGCTCCCGCCATCGCACCACCCAAATAAACAAACCTAGAACCAGCCACAAATAACACCAACACCCCAGCCGCTCCCAACCCAGCAGCCGTTCCCATATCCCACTCAAACAAAATCAACAAAAGCGGAAAACCCAAGATCAACGACGGAACCACAAAGCCTTTGCCAAAAGTCTTTGTCTCCGCTTGATACCTCGAAAACCACCACGCCAACGCCATCATGATCACCAACTTAGAGGCTTCCGACGGCTGAAATCTCCCAACCAACGGAAGAACAATCCAACGATACTCACCCTTTGCCTCATCCCGAATCCCTGGGATATAACAAAGAATGAGCGCCACACAAACCATCGCAAACAAGGGCCACGTCATCCTCCTCAACAACCGAATATCGATGAGCGACATGATAACCATCCCCACAATCCCAATTCCCATCCAAGTAATCTGTCGAACCAAATACGAATACTGATCCGCCCTAAAATCCCACTTGGCACTCGCACTAGCCAACATCACCAAACCTAGGGTAATTAACCCCGCAACCGTTAGGCATAAGATGATGGAAGCTCCCTTTCCCACGATCTAAAAAATCTAACGCGAAGGAATCACCAAACGCAAGCCAGGCTTCATACTCCTCGCCTCAACATTGGGATTTGCCTTCATTAAATCAGCCACGGTAAGGCCATTGTTCTTCGCAATCCTCCACAGAGTTTCACCACGACGCACCGTGTGTGTCCGAATCGACGGCACCGGAGGATCTGGCTCCACGACCTCAGGCGGAGTATCCCGAACCGGCTGCTCATTGACAGGAACTGGCGCAGGTGGAACGGTTTCAACCAACTCCGCAGGGTTGGTTGCTGGTGTCACTCTCACTCCCTCTGAAGTTTGAATGTCCGGTGTCTCTGTCGGTCTCGCCAAATGCGACGAATCAACTAACACCGTGCTCGTTTCTGGCACCTCGGCTGGACGCTGCTTTGGCACATTCACCCTCCGCAATTCAGCTTCTTCAACATTCCACTTCGCAGCTAAAGAAGTATAAGTGTCTCCCGCTGATGCTGTTCTCCGTTCCAATCCAGGAATTGCCTTGGGTGGGATAATCTCTTCGTTAGAAGAAGCGACAGCTACCAGGTCATTGTCTTTATTATAGTGATTGTGCAGCCAAATTCCCGCGATCGCAGCAATGTGCAAAAGCAAAATAACGAGCAATGCCCGAGCAACACCGACACCCGGAACTTCACCCAGATCTTCTCCCTCCGCCGTCGTCGCAGCTCTCTGCTTCCTCCTGCGGGCACTTCTCGTCACCGCATGTAACATCCGGAAAGTAGACTTTCCATTTGTTCGTTTCGTTTGAATTCTTCTTGGTTTACTCATTTTAGGTTTCTTGGTTGGGATTCTCTCTTCTTACTGGGTTTGGGTTGCACGCGGTACTGCCGCCTTAAAAGTTGCTCCTCGAGACTCATAGCCATCAAATTGATCAAAGGATGAAGTCCCTGGCGAAAACAAAACAGTATCTCCAGGCTCGGCAAATCTCGCCGCAACTCGCACTGCTTCATCAACCGTTTCAACCGTCTCACAACGGACTGCATCAAAAAATGTCACTGCTAGAGCCGGGCCGATTTCTCCAAAGCACACCATCAACTTCACCCTTTCTCTTAACAAGCTTTCCAATGGTTGATAGTCCAACCCCTTCTGCTTTCCTCCCACTAACAGAATCGTCGGCCTGGTCTGCGACCGCAAAGCCGACTCTAAAGCATGCAAGTTGGTCGCCTTCGAATCGTTTAAATACTCCACCCCATCAATGATCGCCACCAACTCACACCGATGCTCTGGCGGACTATATCTAGATAAAATTTCTTTCGCCTCCTCACCCTCTAACCCTTCAACCGCCGCACAAGCCGCCATCAAATTTTCCGCATTGTGCAACCCCCTTAACTTAGTATCCGAAATCTTCAAAAACACCTCCCCCCCCCTCATCACCTCATCACCTCTCAACGTCCAATCAGCAGCCTGATCCGAATGAAATTCCACAAGTCTCCCCACCCGAG
>JAHDGN010000425.1 GCA_020627645.1 Akkermansiaceae bacterium | reverse complement strand
TCTCTGGCTAAATCCACCAACCTCATCCCAAGAATGCACCTCCAACCGAGGTAAGGCCGCATGGGGTGGTATCTCAGCCGGATCCACAACCCAACCAAACGGGATCAACTTCTTCAAGGTCTCCAAATGGCTCCCCCTCAAATGCTTCTCCCAAACCCACCTCAATGACGGAACCCAAAAAAGAGCCAACCAAAGCTTCTCTTCAAAATGAGGCTTACAGGGTGGGGTCAAACCAGAACCCAAATTTCTCAATCCCGGAATCGCCTCCCAATCAAAAAGCTCAAAAAACCGATAAAACTCACCCTCGCCACCCTTCCACTCCTCGGCCCTTGAAACCGAAAACCCCTCACCCAATTCCCCCGCCAACCATTCCATCTCTGGTCGATAATCCGAAGACTCATCTGACACCAAGATCTCCGCTCCCTGATCAAACAACGACCGAAATCCCTCCAACATCCCATCAGCTCCTCCTAGGACATCAAATCCAGCCTCCGCATACATCCGCCCCAACCACCCCAAAGTCCCCATTCCTCCAGGAACCGCATCTAATTCAGACGCCACGAACCCATCCTCGGTAAGCAATAAATCAGGCCGAATCACCCTCGGAGTTACCCCCACCTGCCCCTTCGACCGCTGATGATCCAGCATCCACTCCGGTTTCCCCGCATCCAACAATGTCGAAATCCATCCAGGCAACCTTTCATCTGCACTCAATCGATAAATCTCATCACAGGCCGCTTGAAACCTCTGTAGGGGCCGCCCCAACCTCTCCAACACCTTTCGCTGCCTCTTGGACAACACAAACGGCTCAGGCGACCAAATCCACTCCCGATCAGTAAAAAAGCCCCCCTCAGGGGCTCCCGACTTCAATCGCTCTAAACTCAACTCGGCCATCAAACCCACGCTAACAACTCTTTTCTATTCAGCAACCCCCACTCTCTCCCTGATTCACAAACTCAACCGAATCCCGTATCGCTCCAAAACCTCCTGAAATGGTTTCATCGTCACCTTCTCGGCTTCTTCAACCGCTTTCATCTTTTCATCCCATTCCTCCATTGCGGAGACATATTTCTCCATATGCTCCCCATTCTCTCCCCCTTGCTTTCCAATCCACTCCTGCAAGCCCTCCATCCCTCCCACCATCACCTCATATGGAATCGGGGAACTCTGGATCACCTCTCCTTTTCGACGCAAACTTTCCTCCAATCCCTCCAAGGCTTTCCGCAAGTCCTCTGGAAAATTCCCCTGATCCAGCACCTCCAATTTCTCGATCACCTCAAACACTCCACCGTAAGACGTCGCAGGATCACCATTCACCGCCTCCGAAATATCCCCAATCCCATTGACCAAACTCACAACATTCGCCCTCTCCAACCGAACACGAAACTCCTCCACTCCTCCAACTTTCGTCTCAACTGTCCTCTCGCCGCACCCACAAAAAATCAGACCCACTGAAGCTACCAATAAAATTTTTCCCATCTCTCAGATCTAAAAGACTCCTGAAGAGAGGTCAACTTCCATCCTTCAACCAAAAAACCAACAAACTGACACACTCACAAACTCAAATTCGTAAATTTCATTGCCCTTCCGCCTTAAAAACCCCACCAAACCCACAGCAAGATGTTTCTTCTCACCAATCTTTTTAAACTCAGGGACAAATCAAACCCAGAAGAAGAAAAACCGTTCCTCGACCACCTCGAGGACCTGCGGATCATGCTCACCCGAATCGCCATCACCGTGGTGATTGCCACTCTCGGCTGCTTTGCCTTCAAAGGAAAACTGATGGAAATCATCCGAAAGCCCATCGAAACCACCTGGACTTCAAAGCACGAAGCCAAACTCCCCCAAAAACATCAAATTTCCTTCGATGAGTGGGAAAAAGCCCTCTCACTCGCTGAAGTCTCAGCCCCGCTTGGTCAATACGACCCCGCCCTAGTCGAACGCTGGTGGAAAGAAAACGACAACCCTCGTCTAAGAAATCTCACCGAAGCGGCCATCATCTACCGCGCTGCCCTAAAACTCCCCGAAGACAAACGCCAACCATTCATCAACTCTCTGCCCGATCCCAAAAAAGAGACCCGCCAACTCGCACTCGATCTCCTCGAGT
This sequence comes from Akkermansiaceae bacterium, assembly GCA_020627645.1. Taxonomy (GTDB): domain Bacteria; phylum Verrucomicrobiota; class Verrucomicrobiia; order Verrucomicrobiales; family Akkermansiaceae; genus SW10. The sequence continues at coordinate 816 of JAHDGN010000425.1, read as the reverse complement.
CAAAACCGTCCGAAAATCTCAATGCCGAGGGAAACCTTCGGCTCATGTCCTCGCTCAAACCAACCGAAACCTTCATGCTCACCATGAAGCTTTCATTCTTCGCCGGACTCATCATCTCCTTCCCCCTCGTTCTCTATTTCCTCCTCCAATTCATCATTCCCGGACTCAAAGATAACGAACGAAAAGCCCTCTGGCCTGCCCTTGCCATCGGATTCGGACTCTTCCTCTTTGGCGTCCTCTTTTCCTACTTCTTCGTCCTCCCTAAGGTTCTCGACTTCTTCTACGACTGGGGCCAAGGGCTCGGAATTTCAAACGATTGGCGAATCGGTTACTACATCTCCTTCGCAACCACCTTCGTTCTCATTTTTGGACTCGCCTTCGAACTCCCTGTCCTCGTCATGACTCTCGTCCACATCGGACTCCTCAGCCACACCATGATGCGGGAAACTCGTAACTACGCGATCTTGGCTATCTTTGTCATCGCCGCCATCATCACCCCAACCCCCGACATCATGACCCTCTCGCTGCTAGCCGTACCCATGTGCCTGCTCTACGAGGTCTGCATTTGGCTCTCCTATTTCCGAGAGAAAAAAATCGCCCGCGAAGAAGCTGAAGAAGAACAAGAACGCATGTCCAAACTCCTCTCTTCTCCACAAGACGAAGAAAACACAGATGATTCTGAAGAAATCGAGGAAGACATCCACGAACACGAATTCGAGGACGATCACCACGAAGCAAATTCTCATTACGAAGATCCCGACGATGATTACCTAAACTTCCCTGGCGAACATCAACACCCCAACGAAGAAAATCCCG
>JAHDGN010000023.1 GCA_020627645.1 Akkermansiaceae bacterium | reverse complement strand
AGCAAAACCAGCAGCACTCATCCTCTTCGGCCCCGTCTGCGACACCACCCGAAAAGGAATCGCCTCAGACCTCTTTCCTGATCTCAAAACGGCCAAATCCCTCAGCCCATCCACCCACCTTCCGCAAAAAAACCTCCCCCCTGCCATCATTTTCCACGGCACCGCCGACCGACTCGTCCCCTTCAGCCAATCGGAAAAACTCACCAAAGCTTACTCCAAAAAACGAAACAAAATCCAACTCCTTGACTTCGAAAACGCCGGCCACACTTTCTTCAACTACAACTCCGACCAACGAAACTACGAAATCACCCTCAAAGCCGCCGACCACTTCCTCGTCGAAAACCACATCCTCCAACCAGACCCTCACGCCGACCTGCTTGCCTGAGGGAACCTCAGCAACCACTTGCTTCTTTCCTAAAACACCGCACCTTCTCCCCACAAAATGAGCAACTCCCTCAAGTTTTCTCCAGTCGAAGAAATCATCGCCGACATGAAAGTCGGCAAAATCGTCATCGTCGCCGATGACCCCGGCCGCGAAAACGAAGCCGACCTCATCGCCGCCGCCTCCCTCACCACCCCCGCAACCATCGCCTTCATGGCCACCCACGGTCGGGGTCTCATCTGCACCCCCATCCTCCCCGAACGCGCTCAACAGCTCGACCTCCCCCCCATGACACCCAAAAACCGCGAATCACACCAAACAGCCTTCACCATCTCCATCGACGCCGCCACCGGCATTTCCACCGGAATCTCCGCCCACGACCGAGCACACACCATCAACCTCATCGCCGACCCCACCAAAACCGCTCAAGACTTCGTCCAACCAGGACACATCTTTCCGCTCGAAGCACGACCAGGCGGCACCCTCCGCCGTGCCGGGCACACCGAGGCCTCCCTCGACCTCACCCAGCTTGCCGAACTCCCACCCGCCGCCGTCATCTGCGAAATCATGCACGAAGATGGCACCATGGGACGCGTCGGAGACCTCGGCGACTATCAAGAAAAACACCAACTCAAAGCCTGCACCATCGCCCAAATCATCGAACACCGACGACACACCGAACGACTCGTCCACCTCCAACAAACCATCTCCCTCCCAACCGACTACGGCGACTTCCAATGCCACCTCTACCACGTCTCCACAGACGACTCCGAACACCTCGCCCTCGTCCGAGGCGACATCCACCCCGACAAGCCAGTCACCGTCCGCGTCCACTCTGAATGCCTCACCGGTGACGTCTTCGGATCTCGACGCTGCGACTGCGGCGGACAACTCCACACCGCTCTCGCCCAAATCTCCGAAGAAGGCGGCGTTCTCCTCTACCTCCGTCAAGAAGGGCGAGGCATCGGGCTGGGAGCCAAAATACACGCCTACAAACTCCAAGAACAAGGGCTCGACACCATCGAAGCCAACGAAAAACTCGGCTACGCCGCTGATCTTCGCGACTACGGAATGGGAGCACAAATGCTCCACGACCTCGGCGTCCGCAAAATCAAACTCCTTACCAATAACCCCAAAAAGGTCATCGGCCTTCAAGGTTACGGACTAGAAATCGTCGAACAAATCCCCATTCAACAAACCGCCAACCCCCACAACGAGAAATACCTCGACACCAAACGCACCCGCATGGGGCACGATCTATGATGAGATTATCCAATTGACTTCCGGTGCCGTTAATTGCACGTGACATAGGCTATGACGCGATTGTTGATCCCAATTCTTTCTCTCATCTTCCTCCCCCTCGCCCAAGCCGGCACATTTGGCGATCTTTCTTATCGAGTCGTTGACGATAGCATCGAAATCACAGGCTTCGACCCCACCAGAACCGGCCACTTCGACATCCCGAACGAAATCGAAGGGAAACCTGTCACCTCGATTGCTGAGGCTAAGGATGGCAATCCGTTTCTACCCGGCATCACAAACTCGTTCAGTTACAGTCAGCTGACCTCCGTCACGATTCCCAACACCGTTACCCACATCGGCGAAAACGCCTTTATCCTTTCAAAACTCACCTCGATCAGCTTTCCAGATTCTGTCACTCATATCGGAAAGAACGCCTTCTATGCCGTTCCACTTCAGACCATCGAATTCGGCGCCAACATCACCCATCTTGATCTCGGCTGCTTCGGAGATTGTGCATCCTTGACTGAAGTTTCCTTTCCTCCCTCACTTCGCTCGATCGGTGAAAGATGTTTTAAGGGATGTAGAGGCCTCGAAAGAATTGATTTCGGCCAGGCTGCAACATCGATCGGAGAAAGAGCCTTTATGGACTGCCCTAAACTACGCACCGTTCATATCCCAAACACCATTACTTCCTTTGCCTCCTTTATCTTCCAAAGCTGCACCGGACTCACCACAGTTTCCTTTGATCCACAAATAACCACAGTCGGGTACGGCATGTTCAGTGGTTGCAGTGCCCTGACTGAGGTCACCCTCCCTGAAAACCTGACCTCCATCAGCCCCACGCTCCTTAGTCAATGTTCCTCTTTGAGATCCATTTCCCTCCCAAACACGATCAAAACAATCAATCGTGGAGCCTTTACTCACTGTACATCTCTCGAATCTGTAGCAATTCCCAACCAGGTTGAAGTGCTAGGCGAGGGAGTTTTTACCAATTGCTCAAATCTGCACACCGTAGTTTTCCCAGCGACCTTGGGCCAGCTCCAAAACGGAGGAACCGTCTCGATTCAATTTTTGTTCCCTAGGTGCCCCAAGCTAAAAAATATTCTTTTTCTTGGTGATGCCGTCCCAACTTTTCCGACATTTGATTCAACCCATCATCCAAATGCACGAGTCTATTTTCTCGAAGGAAATTCCGGCTTCACCAATCCCACTTGGCGAGGTTTCCCCACGGAGATGATTCCTAGCCAACAAGCCACCACAGCTGCTTGGTTACTCGCCAATCAACTCGCCCTTGGGACAGACCTGAATCAGGATCTCAACAATGATGGATATCCCCTCCTCATGTCATATGCTCTTGACCTCGACCCCCACCAAAACCTCGCCTCCGTCATGCCCCACACCACCATGACCGACCAATCCCTTTCACTTCAATTTTCCAGCACCAGCCCTGGCATCACCTACACCGTAGAACAAAGCGAAGATCTCAAAACCTGGACCTCCACTGGCATCACAACCTCGGATCCGAACGCATTCGGCATCACCACCGCCACTCTCCCCACTGATCCGAACGGACAACAAAAATTCCTCCGCCTCTCCGTCACCACCCAATAATCCCCACAACGAGAAAGACCTCGATACCAAACGCAACCGTATGGGGCACGGTCTCCAGGCAAAGACACACCCTTGATTCATCATTGAAATGAATCTAAATCATTCGGGGATTTATGAACATACAATTTCTCCTCACATCAACCTTAGGACTTGCCCTCATTCTCCCGGCCCCCTCAGCCACCGTCGACGACCTGACCTTCACCACAGAAAACGGAGAAATCACCATCACAGACTGCGATCCCAGCGCCCAAGGAACCCTGGACATCCCCGGCACCATCCAAAGCCAACCCGTTGTCGCCATTAGAAATTTCGCTTTCTGGGGCTCCTCACAACTCACCACCATCAATCGAAGCCTTCGCCTTTGACGGACTCGCCAACAGCAACGACGAACCCACCAAAATCGAAGTCACCTCATCCGACATCGATCAATACGGCGGCGAAGGGAGCACCTGGCAATCATACCCAGTCACCGCAAATGCCAACCTACCCACCCCAACCGAAATCAACGTCACCTCCATCATTACCACCGACACCATCACCATCATCTCCTTCATCGGCGAACCCCTCACCCAATACACCTGCAAAGCATCCCCCAACTTACAAAACTTCAACACCATCACCACAACCCCCTCCACCATCACCACCAACAACCAAGGTCTTGCTCAATTTTCAGTCCCCTTCACCGACCCCAAGATTTTCTACCAAATCGAACCTACCGAAGTCCCATAAGTAACGGAGAGATGAGGAAATTGGGGCCATTTCCGTAGAATCAGGTCATCAGAGGTGTCCTAAATTGACAAATCCAGCCACCCACCTCATAACGCCCCCTCATGTCGGACCTGATTCCACCAAAACCGCGGCTCGTCAGCAGCCGTAAGATGAAAATCTGCATCGTTGCATCAAAGTTTAACCAGGAATACACCGACGCCCTCGTCGAAAACACCGCCAACGAAATCGAGGAATTCTCTACCCAAGCCCGCGTCGACCTCATCCGTGTCCCGGGCGCTAACGAAATCCCCGTCATCACCAAGATCCTTCTCGAAAAAGAAGAACCCGACTGCATCATCGCCCTCGGCTGCATCATCCGCGGAGGAACCTCCCAAGCTGATCTCATCGCCGCCTCCGTCTCCGAAAACCTCCAGCGCCTAGCTGTCGATCACTCCACCCCCATCATTAACGAAGTCCTCATCGTCGACGACGAAAAACAAGCCTACGCACGGTGCATTGGCAAAAAACTCAACCGCGGACGCGAAGCCGCACGATGCGCACTCGATGTCCTCGAAATTGTCGGAGAACTCACCAAAGCGAACCAATCCCTCCGTCTCCACCCCAGCAATAAGTAGCCATGGCCAGTCGCCGCCAAATCCGCGAAGCAGCTGTTCAGCTCCTCTACGCACGCTCCGCACGCCCAGACGATAACGTGGAACCCGAATTCTGGGATCTTCTCAACCACAACACCCTCGTCACCTTCGATCGCACCCGCATCAAAACCCTCACCCACCTTCAACAAGGGCGCTCCGTAACCACCGAAAAACTCAAATCACTCCTCCTAGACGCCGCCCCAGGAATCCTCGCCGCCGACCCGTCCGAAAAACTTGCCCGACAACTCTCCAACTACCAAGAAGCAGAAGCCAAATGGGCCGAATCCTGTGAAAACCTCCCCCGCCTAGCCAAAGCCGACACCGGAGGTTGGCAACCCCAACTCCACCAACTCCTGAACCAAATCCCTAACCTCAAAAAACAGCGCACCGAGCTCATCCCCCAACTCCAACCTCTTCCCCCACAACACCTCAAAAATCTCACCGACACTCTCGGCAAGCTAGCCGAATACGACCAACGAGCCAATATGGTCCAGTTCCCTCAAAACCACCTAGACCAACGGGACCTCAAACCGCTTCACAACCTTCAGGACCAAATGTGCTCCCTCCAAAAACAAACTCTCGAACTCGCCGACAACGTCACATCCTCCATCACATCAATCGATACCCTCATCAACCAAACCTCCACCAACTTCGACCTCACCCGACTCTCCAAAGTCGACCTCGCCATCCTGCGCCTGGCCGCCTACGAAATTACCCAACTCCCCGAACTCGACAACGCCATTTCGATCAACGAAGCCATCGACATCGCTCGCGATTTCTCCGGAGATGAAGCCGCCTCCTTCGTCAACGGTATCCTCCACCCCATCGCCAAAAACCACTCCACCTAATCTCATTTTCAGCCTAAAAACAGACTCCTAGCGGAACAATTTCCTAAAAGGCAGGAGTGGTGCGGACACCTCACAGTGAACACCTGTCCCTAAGTCTGAGCACCCTGCCAGCCCCCCCCAAAAAAAACCTAAGGATCCTCCTCCTTGCGTGTCTCATCAATCAATGAACAAACGTATCCGGTTCCAGAAACCCCTCGCCTTGTTGACAACAATCATCACAGGCCTCGCTCTACCCTCAGAGCTCCACGCTGAAACCACAAAAAATATCAACAAAAAGAAAGCACTTCAAAAGGAAGGACCCCACTCACCCTTCGCTCTCACAAGAACCTGGGGAACCAGCAACTTTACCGCTTTGCATGAAGAGTGGAACCCCTTCCAAGGCATTGTCGCTGGCTATCTTTGGAAAGATAGCTCCAAAGACGACGCCAAAGTCTACGTCGATGTAAACATGCAACAATGGCCAGGGCAGCACGGAGCATGCACCTTTAGAATCACCGGAGACAAAGTTGACACCCTACGAGCACGCGCCCAATTGCCAACGCTCACCAAAAACACCAACACCAGCAACGTGATCGTGTCACTGGAAGGTGACGTAAATTTCGAAAAAGAAGTAGGATGGCCTCCTCTCGAAACCGTGGAAGGCCTCGGAGAACGCGGTGGCGTCCTATACACTCTGAACTGCAAAAAAATTGTCCGCATTCAACCCACAACCGCGAAAAACTCCTTCAATGATCTTGATCAACTTCACCATGAAATCCGCCTAAATAGAAAAATTAAAGTAAAGGTAAAAGGCTTTCTATGGAGACACCACAAAACTGGAACGTTATGCGTGGATACCTTGAGCGGGGGAATGTACTCTTTCACTTATCGCCTCAAAGGAAAGATCGCAGAAAATCTACTGAAAAAATCTCCATCGATTCCTCTGATGAATCCTGAACTTTCCAAGGACGTAGGCGGAGGCGGGGAATGTGCCACCTATTCCTCCGGAGTAGTAATCGAAGTGGAAGGACTTGCCGAGCTGAAGGAAGTCCTCAAAAGATTCCAAAAAAAACAACCATTAAAAAAGTCGGGCGGATATCTCTATGACCTCCACGTTACCAAGGTCCACCACATGAACGAAGTCAACCCAGCCAATCCCACCGCCGCAATCCCAATGCTACGTTCCAGAGGAAACTACATCAGCTACGGCATAAAATTCCCCTATAAATCCGAAAAAATAAAATCATACCATCATTTTGAAACCATCATTCCCGAAAGCGCGAAAATCTCGGATTTAGGAGCAACCCCAGTCACCGCTCAGGACATTATCAAGGATAAAAAAACTCTGCAGAACAGAGTCCAAAAAGCCCTAATTGTATCCTACAAAAAAGTTCAACATAAGTTCCTCGAAGAAGATCAACTACTTCTTGATCACATTCGTTTAGTGCCTCACCTCCTACGCACTGGACCCCATCAAAACATCATCGAAGACGGAGGAATCAAAAAAGAAATATGGCAAGACTGGCGAAAAATTCAGAACGCTTCAAAGCGTCCTTATTGGCAAATCGAATACTCCTCTCGCAAGGAAAGGTATACCGTCTTTATCGATGCTGAAACAACGAAAGTCGCTTACGCCTCCTTCTACCACTCCAAAAAATAATGAATGATCTCTGCATGAAAACCAAATCGTTCTCCAACACGGCCTTCATCCACTCGCTAGCCTTCTTTTCAGGTTTTGTAACTCTATTACTTGAGATTGCTGGAAGTCGCGTCATCGCCCCATATTACGGATCTGGCCTTGTCGTATGGACCAGCGTAATTTCCATGACGATCATTTCCTTGGCTTTGGGCTGGCTCGCAGGAGGATATCTAAGTGATAAAAAAAATCCCCTCAGCGTGAGCCTAACAGCTTGCATCGTCGCTGGCATTTGGATGTCTACCCTACCCTGGATCTCTCAAAAATTACTGGAAGTCAGCCTGACCTTGCCCACCATCGCCGGAGCCTTAACCTCTTTTTTTGCCATCACTGGCCCCGTCCTGATTTGCATGGGAATGCTGGGACCTGCCACCCTAAAAATCGCGACCTCCCATCTGAATGTCCTCGGCCTCTCTGCTGGAAAAATTTATCTATTCTCTGCTGCCGGCAGCGTTCTGGGAACATGGATCACGGGCTTTTTTCTTCTGCCCAACCTCGGAACCTCCAACACCATTTTTACAGGGGCAATTCTCTTATATTTAATCTCTGGAATAGGGCTTTTGCTTCGGAAACACCTCCGAACAATGACCTTCGTAGCGATCATTGCAGCTACCACATCGATGATCACCAAACCCAGAACCCGAGACTTCCTAACCCCAATATCACAAATCGAAATAGAAGGGCTCTACGGAAAAATCCATCTCATCGATAATTTCGGCCGAAAAAAAATATACGTGAACGGAATCCTCCAAGGACAATCAGTCATCGGGAGCCACGACCTCCAACCACTAGACTTAGTCAAATCTGGTGACCTTACCGAACTGTTACCCCACCTAAACCCTGGCGTGAAAGATGTTTTGATCATCGGAGTCGGAATGGGCACCCATGGCGTTCTATTCTCAAAACATCCCTACAACTTAAACGTAACCTATGTCGATATCGACAAATCTCTCGTCAACCTAGTCAATCATTCAATTCAAAAAATCCCACCCACGATCATTGGTGACGGTCGTCGTGTCCTCCTCACAAATAACAAAAAATATGACGCAATTGTCTTAGATGCCTTCATGGGGGAATCAGCTCCCCCACACATGTGTAGCAAAGAATTTTTCCAACTAGTCAAACAACGACTGAACCCAGAGGGCGTGTTTGTTTGTCATCACATTGGCGATCCCAATGGAATCGCCACATCAAGCTTATACAAAACAATCGGACAATCCTTCGACCATGTTCACACCTTGGTCGGTGGTGGCGTACACCGCATCCGCATGATCTACTTTTTCGCCTCCAACAAAGACATGGGAGTCGAGCAGTTTATTCATTTAGAGATGAGCCATATCCTAGGTAGCAACACCCTGTTTGAAGTTGACCCCACACCAGGGGAAATCTTCACCGACGACAAATGCCGTTTCGAGGAAATGCAACGCGAAGACATGAAGCTCTGGCGACAAATCACGAGATCCCAAGTATCTGAATGAAAATTCTCCTCTCATACTGAGAAGGAAAAGAATCAGATAGACCTCCATCATTAGCAAAAAAAAGCCTACCTTCCCAAATAATTTTACCCTTTCCCCAGACCCCTCAAAACCCCACCTTCTGCTCTGTGGAAAATGACAAAACCCAATTCCCCAACCAATTCCAAAAAAACACCATCTGGAAAGCCCTGACTGGACTCGCCATCGTCATCATCGGAGCCCTCCTCGTTGGCCTCATCTGGCTCACCTCCTCCGTTTTAGGCTACCTCCAACCCGTCCTAGTCCCCCTCGCCGTTGCTGGCATCGTCGCCTACCTCCTTGATCCAGTCGTCCACTGGCTCATGAAGCGCCACAAAAACATCACCCTGCTCAAAGCGATCCTCATTGTCTTTTTCTCCTTCATCCTCTTCTTCGGCACCCTCTTCTTCTTCGTCGGCGCCAAACTCTCGAACCAAGTCAAAAACATCTTCCAAAACCACAGCGAAACCTCCATCACCTGGATGGATCCCCAAACCCTCGCCAACGCAAAAGAACACAAAATCTACGGCTGGATCATGCGCTCCGCCTTTCGCAAAGACGCCGCCGCAGTTCAAAAGCACCTCTCCGAAGGCTCCCCGCTGATTGGCCCTGACAAAGTGAAATGGCGCCTCGACCCAGACACCAACCAACTCACCCCCATCAAACAAACCCTTCCAACAAGCGAATCCAAAGACTCCCCACGTTTCAAACCCTCAGAAATCACCAACACTCATCCCAACGAAATCATCGACCTCTTCCAATCCGACTGGAACAGCGACATCCCCATCTCCGACAAAAAACACACCGACGAACTCATCGCCCTCGAAAACTTCGGCCTCACCCATGGAGGTCAATGGCTTTATGGCCTTGGTCACAAAACCCCCGGTTGGCTTTCCTCTTCCTCAGACAAAATCCTAGGTATCATCGGCCTCACCCTCGGATTCGTCATGGTTCCCATCTATCTTTTCTTCTTCCTCTACAGCGCAGATGGCATCAAACAAAATTGGACCAAATTCATTCCCCTTCGCGCCTCCAAATTCAAAACTGAACTCGTCGACGTCCTCAGCGAAATCAATAGCTACCTGATCTCATTCTTCCGCGGACAGGTTCTTGTCGCCTTCATCGATGGCATCCTCGTCGGCATTGCCCTCACCATCTTCCAACTTCCCTACGGGCTCCTGATCGGCGTCTGTATGGCCATCCTCGGAATCATCCCCTTCATCGGCAACATCATCTGCCTCATCCCCACCTGCCTCATTGCCTACTTCCATGGCTATTCCGAACCCTATGGCATCCCACAGTGGGGATACGTCGCCGGCGTCATCGCCATTTTCCTCATCGTCCAACAAATCAATTCCCTCGTCACTGCTCCTAAGATTGTCGGTGACTCCGTCGGCCTTCACCCGATGACCGTCATTTTCTCCATGCTCTTCTGGTCCCTCCTTCTTGGAGGATTCCTCGGTGCCCTCCTCGCCGTGCCACTCACTGCAGCGGTCAAAGTTCTCTTCAAACGTTACATCTGGGAAAAACAACTCCAAGACTCACCTGAATCAAGCTCCCTAGCTTCAACCTAGATGTGACGTTTCAGACCTAATACCACCGAGCGCACAAAAAAGCAGGCATTTCAACAGAAATACCCGCTCATTAGGTTGACGAAAACTAGCTAGCGCCTCCTGCAAAAAAGAAACATGAGTGCGCTAAGCGCGGCAAAAATCCCATGCGATGGTTCGGGAACCACCACAGGAGCGTTTAATATGGTTCTACCATTCGTCGTGTAAGTAAATTGCGTTCCTGAAGGAAAAGTGCCTCCCGACGCAGGAGTCGCAACGATTTCAACTCTTCCAATGAAATCGTCATCAAGATTCGAGTCCCCCAGGCTTGAGATCCTCAAATCACGACCTGCGGCAGATGTCGCAGTAAACCCGTCAGCACTAATAGAAGGAACTCCTCCCAACCAAGTCGCATTGGACAAATCTATCGGATCATTATTTTCATCAAATAAATTCATGGTCGCGACAGCTCCTGTATTTATATTCCCAAGACCCTCCCAAACTCTGTCAACTCTAAAAGGTGACCAACCAACAGTGTAGGTATTTGTGAGAGAAATTTCTGAAACACTTCCCGAGGTTAAAATGTCATATCTAAATGACGAGATTGAAGTTCCGCTCGCATCGTTAGCGCCCATAGGCATCCCGCGCGGATCCCTTTCAAATCCACCAGTTGCGGAAAATGCGATATCAAATGTCCCGCCAGCTACGGTGATGTTAGAAGTCCTCGTTACCTCAGTGAGCGGCTGTCCCCCATTCCCCTCAAGGACGAGCGCATCAAACGAGACTTCTTGAAATCCAGTTCCCCAGGTCGTTGAATTTGGAAAGGTCATTTGAGTTGAATTCCAAGCTGGATTCGTTGCCGAATTATCGACACCGAGATTATGTGAAACGGAGCCACTAATGGGTAAAAAGCCATTAGCACCCCAAAGCGAGGTGAGGCTGAACGGTAATAACAAGCATGCTTTTTTCATTTTTTTCATTTTATCGTAATAGAGCGAACTGAGTTAGCCCGGATTTTCCATAAACTGGTTGGTGGAGTGGTTGGAAGTTGAGTTAAAGCATTGGTGTTAACATTAAAGCAAAAACATCACCTCACCTACCTTCAGTTGATAGACTGTATTCAGACAAAGTTCGGATTTCGTTGTAATACTAATATCTTCTTCTATATAGTAACGAAAGAGCACCAAGAATCCCGAGCATAGCTGAGGAAGGCTCGGGGATATTTTCAGGTGTAATACCGTTTGTTGTATAGACAAACTGTGTTCCAGCAGCAAATGTAGAACCAGTAGCTGGCGCAGCAGTAATGATTGCCCGGGTAACGAAGTCATCGGTTATGTCACCATCGCCAAAGGATGTTAGTCGCAAGTTAACACCTGCAGCTGAAGTGGCGGTTAACCCGTCTGCACTAATCGTCGGAGTAGCTCCATTATGCCAAGTGGCCGCTGAAAGATCTACAGGTTGATTTTGCTCATCAAAAAGTTGAAGTGTTGCCACAGCTCCTGTCCCACTAATTCCTATACCTTCGAATGGAAAATTTGCGCTGAAAGTGCTCCAAGGAATATCGTATTCATGGATCATCGTAAAATCAGTAACCCCTACAGACATTGTCATATCATATCGGAAAAACGAAATAGAACTTCCCGCAGTGCCGAACGGAGCAACTGGTTGTCCCAGAGGGTCACGCTCGAATCCTCCCGTGGCCGAAAAGGCAATATCAAACGTGCCGCCGTTGACTTCGATTGACGAAGTTCTATTTAATGGCGTTTGGAGAGGTACGGATATGGCACCTTGAAGCATCTGCATGTCAAAAGTGACGCTCTGGAAATCGTCACCCCAGGGAACGATGGTCTGGAAGGACCTTTGTGAGTTATCCCATGCGGTAGCCGAGTTGTCCGTTCCTCCAACGTGAACAACTGAGCTAGCATCTGGCAGAAAACCATTGGCAGCAAACACAGCTTGATTCGAGATTATAGCTAAAACTACTATATTTCTAATATTCATGATTATCAAAAAATAACAACCTGGGATAAGCTGTCAACCCTGGGCCACAAAAATTCTTCACCTCTTCTTCCAAAGCATCCAATAGCCCCAGACGGACGCACATGCGCATTATCTCCTCAAAGATCTCGGGGCCCACTGATCATCGCCTTGCAACAAGGCAGTTTTTACGGTTTCTTTATCCATGATGATTGGTTAGTTCTGTTTTTTTTCACCGCGATGCTGGGTGACCACTCAAGAACTTTGCGCGAACACCCTGCACGATCACCAACTCCTAAAAACTCGGCTGCGGATAAATATGCGCTTCTTTTTCATTTCCACCCAAGATCTTCAAAATCACCGCACGATGGGACTCTAGCAGCAAGGTCGCATCACGATTGGCCAAAGTCCGATCATTAATATCAACCCAATTCTGGTTCCCCGCTCCACCATCCAACAACATATAGTTATCGTACCCTTCTGAATAAGTATTCACCGCCGCGTCATCTACCACCAGGTCTCCATCCCAGAACAGCAGCTCAGTTGATTGGTCCGGATCCCCACCACCTGCCAACGAAGCCGGAGCTGCCACCGTCAAACCTCGACCATTCAACGCTCCCGCTGGGGTCTGGTCCATCGGCCACATCGGCCCAGTCAGATTGTAACCTTCATTCAAGGCCACCGCCTGATCGTGACAAGCCACCATTCCAAAGGACACTTGGGTTGTCGCCACCCCAGGATTCATCGGGTCGCCCGATAATTTCGGGTGAATCCAGTTTCCTCCCGCAGGGTCAATCCGATAAGCACCCTGATCAACGGAATCTCCAATCAACGTCCACTTAGAATCCGCCACACTCGTGCCATTCAACATCAGGACCTCGAAACCAGGCGTATCCAACCGGCTATTGTAGAACAGGAGTCGTGTCGCATCCGCAACCACCGTCTCCTCTTGGCCTGCATACGCAGAATCCTTCGCAAACAAGTCATCGACCGTCTGATAACGAATCACCTGATAAGTTGCTCCCTGCAAATCAGCAGCCGCAGGAACTCCGCTCCGCGTGCTCAAACTCGTCACTCCATCCAACTCTGAGAACAAGTCTGGATCATTGACCAAGCTCAACGAATCCGTTCCACCCGACAGGAGATCATATCGATGCCCCTCTAGCGGCCCACTCGTGATCTGAAGATAACTAGCACCACCACCTCCAACCAATCCAGCTAGATCACTTCCCGCCGCAGCACCTGAAACATCCAAGGTGATATTCCCACTTCCATCCGTGCTGACGACCACCCCGCTTGCTCCAAAGGTTCCACTCAACATCGGCTTTTCACTAAATGGAGTCCCAAAGCTCGCACACTGATAATCATTGAATGGATCACACTGCCAACCGAACGGTTTCGTCGAATATCTCTCCCCTCCGAGCTCGATCGTCAACCTCACAACACCCCGCGTCGCGGCGCTGGTCAACTCAGTCGCGGTCTGCAAGTTCTCAAACACGACCTTCTCAGCCTCAAAACTCACATCAGGGTCAGTTGTATTCACCGTCGGAGAGACACTCGTAATCGTTGTCCAGGTTGTCGGAGTCCCAAGAGTATCAGCTCCTTCTAATAGGTAGGTCACATCGCTCAACCCTCCACGAGCCCGCATAAACTGAGCACTGATCGCTCCCGTCGACGGATCCTTCGTCAAGCAAAACTCCTTACCATTCGAAACCCCACTTCCTGGATCCAAACACAAGGCATACTCCAAGGCGTTGTTAAACATATCACCATCAGGATTATCTCCAGGACGATCAGAGGTTCCTGGATCGGTGATGTGATCCAAAACAGAAGCCCAGGTATCCTGCCACTCTTCGTAAGTATCATCCTTCGGAACATTGCGGAAACCAAAGTCATAACCCGCAATCGCCCCTTCACTTGAAGGATCACTCTGCTGAGCCACATCAATCTGGCCAAGAACCGGCTGCGCACTTGTTCCACTCGGATCATTACTATCCGTTAAGGCTGTAGCACCAGTCGCATTCACCGTGGTTGCCTCCATCCCAGCTGGAGCCTGAGCAGTGATCACAAAAGTCGGATTAGAACCAGATCCACTCCCATCGTAATCTTCATCAAGAAGTAACTTATCAAAGGAATAGAAACCATTGGCATCGGTCACAGTCGAAACATTCACCTGCTCCCCTCCAGGATAAGTAATGGTTAAAGTCACAACGACCCCTTCAATAGGATCTTCATCGCTACCCTGAATGCCATCCCCATTGCTATCAAACCACACATAGTTCCCAAGAGCAGCCGCGTCGCGATTAAGGTAACCAAAGTCCGCAGTGCTATCATTCGGATTACCAGCCGTGATACTCACAGGATAACCACCATCTAGCTGACTATTTCCATCGGCTCCCGGAGTTCCACCAACAGTATGATCCATTCCCGCCAACACCTGATTCTCGTCGGAGACAACCACGATATAATCGTCAAATGGAAGACCTCCAAACAGATACTCCCCAGAGCTATCCGTAATAGTCGACTGAATGAGCAAATCTTCCGGATCAATCACCCCATCACCATCGAGATCGCGATAGAGGTCAACCGTCACTCCAGCAATACCGCTTTCCCCAACATCTAGTAGCCCATCCCCGTCCCGATCATTCCAGACAGTTGTTCCAATCGAACCATTATCCGGTGAGGAGAACCCAAAGTCCTGAGCATCACTATCAGGTGAAGCACTCGATAACGTGACTCCACTCATCACATCAAGTCCTCCATCACTATCGAAGGTTTGCGTGAGCCCCTCCAATGCTCCTCCAGGAATAAAGTTGCTACCTGCTAACACCACCGTGTAGTCAGCTCCCGAACCTCCAACACCATCATCCAGAGGAAGCCCATCAAAGAAATAGGTTCCATCAGGACCAGTCGTCGTGGTCGCCACCAACTCACCCTGTGCATTGTAAAGTTCAACAACCACTCCCTCGATGCCTGTTCCACTTTCATTCTGACTTCCGTTCCCATCAACATCGAACCAGACCGTATCACCAATCGACCCTGTCTCAGTCACGAGAGGGAACCCGAAATTCTGATCATCATCATTCCGCGTGCTTGCATCAGCAGGATCTAAATTGATCGTCGACTCCAGATCGCTTCCACCGTCGCTTCCACTTTCTGTCGGAACCGGAACCACTGTTGGAGGCAACGTGCTTGGATCAACACTAATCGTGTAGGAAATTCCCGGATCGGGATCCAACCCGCTAAAGAGATAGTTTCCGTTCGCATCTGTCACCGTCGTGAAAGTATCAGTTCCGTTGTCAAGAATCACCGTCACTCCAGCAAGCCCAGGCTCATTGACATCCTGAACCCCATTCCCATTGAGATCGAGATAGATCGTATCACCAATACTTCCCAGCGGATTCGCTGGATCAACCGGTGGGTAACCAAAGTTCTGATCCAGGTTGTTTGGCGTTCCAGCATCAAGCGTCACACCACTCGTGTTGTTTCCATCACTTTCTGGATCCCCACTTGGCACCGACGAGGTTCCACTCGGCAAAGTCCCAGCATCAACCACCACCGTGTAGTCACCAAAGGGAAGGCCCGCAAAGAGATAGTTCCCATCGGGATCAGTGGTCGTCACAGCAACCAAGTTACCACTCGCATCCAGAAGAGAAACCACTACTCCTCCAATGCCCGACTCCCCATTGTTCTGAACCCCATCTCCGTCATCATCAGCCCAAATCGTGTCCCCAATTGATCCCAGAGTTGGCCCCGGTTGATAACTGAAGTCACTTGAAGTATCGACTGGGTTCGCTCCAGAAAGAACGATTCCTGCCTGATTGTCGAAACCTCCAGAACCATCACCGTCAGGATCGTGAGTCGGAGTCGCGACATAACCACTCGGCAAGGTCGACGGATCAACTTCAACGACATAGCCACCTTGTGGTAATCCCGTGAAGAGATAATTTCCGTTACTATCAGTCGTTGTCGTCGCAATAGCATCCGCCGGAGTAATCACACCATCACCATTCACATCATCCGGCATGCCGTCTTGGTCATCATCCCCGTAGAGATTCACCACCACCCCAGGAATACCAGGCTCAGCTCCCTGACTTCCTTGATCTCCTCCACTGCCATCCACATCAGCCCAAATGGTATCTCCAATCGATCCTGTTGACTCGCTGGCACGATACCCAAAGTCTTGGTCGGTCGCATCTGGTGTCGCCGCATCAATGGTGACCCCACTGACATTTGGCGTTCCAGCCGCGCCATCAGCATCAAAGGTCTGATTAAAGCTGCTAAGAACCCCACCGTTGTCATCAACACTGACGAGGTAGTCGCCATAAGGCAGACCATCAAAGAGATAATTTCCATTCGCATCGGTCACTGTCGTGCTAATGATCGGCTCACCTGGATCCCAAATGCCATTCCCATTGAGGTCATCAATCAGACTCACACTGACTCCACTAAGACCAGTCTCACCTGCATCCTGCACTCCATCTCCATTCTGGTCGAACCAGACTCGATCTCCCACACTTCCCACTGGCGCAGTCGCTTCCGGTTGATAGCCGAAGTCGGCATTGAGGAAAACATCTCCAGGGCCGAGAACAATCGGGTTGGTCTGACCATCATTCGCAGCCGCGGACAAATCAGTCACCCCAAAGTGATCAGGATCACCAGTCTGAGTATAGTCAGATCCCAAAACATCATGAGTTGCCGAAGAACTATCGGTCACCACGACAACATAAGCATCAGGCGTAAGACTATCGAAGTAGTAACGACCATTAACATCAGTAGTCGCAGTCCCAACCACGGTATCGTAAACCCCATCACCGTCAGGATCACCAAACAAGGTCACTTCAACCCCACCAACAGGAATTTCACCAGCATCAAAGATCCCATCACCATTTTGATCAATCCAAATGCGATCTCCCAAGGCCGCTGTTTCAGCACCTGGATTACCCTCTGGATCGTTCACTTCAGTCGCAGGATTGATGTTAAAACCAAAGTCTGCTGTCGAATTACTATCAGGATTGCTTCCCCCGATACTAACGGGATAACCATAGTCTCCATTGCCTGGATCACTACTGTCATCCTGGTTCCCAAAGTCACTTCCCGGATTGGTGTACGGACTCGGTGTAAACCCACTCGGCAAGGTCGAATCATCGACCTCAACAAAGTAGTCACCCGACGGAAGATTGCTAAAGAGGTAATTGCCATTCGCGTCCGTCACCGTGGTGTCAACCAAGTTTCCATTGCTGTCATAGAGGTTCACCACCACATTTGGTAGACCGGGCTCTCCTGGACTCTGTAAGCCATCGCTATTTTCATCGTGCCAAACGAGATCTCCAATCGAACCAGAAGGTGGCTCGATGATCCCCAGATCAACGTTCTGATTCAATTCCCCAGGCACTAACGTCACCACCTGGCTGCGTCCCGTCGCAGGGTCCACGTCACTATCAGTATTCGTATCATCTGCTCCCGCTTCCCCATCAACATTTTGCAACGTCGGCAAGTAGCCTGCTGGCAAGGTTCCCAGATCAAATTCCACTTCGTAGTCCCCTGCTGGAAGATCTTCAAAGAGGTAGTCTCCATTACTATCCGTTGTCGTGGTGGCGACTAAGACCTGAGTCACCGCATCGTAGAGGTTCACCGTCACTCCCGCCACTCCAGGCTCACCCACATCTTGAAGCCCATTTTCGTTCTGATCAATCCACACCCGGTCTCCCAAGGTGGCTGGCAGTGCAAAGTATCCAAAGTCCGCAGTGTCATCATTAAGATCTCCCGCAGTCAAGCTCACTGGATACCCGGTTGGATTCTGACTGTTCCCATCCACTCCAGGACCTCTTCCTTCCGTCGCGCTAAGACCACCGAGCACTCCATTGTCGTCAGTCACCACCACGATATAATCGTCTTCAGGCAACCCTTCAAAGAGATACTCCCCACTCCCATCTGTCACCGTCGTAGCAAGAACAGTATCCTCGGGATCAATCACTCCATCTCCATCCACATCTCGATAAAGAGCCACTGTCACTCCTCCAATCCCGGTCTCTCCGGTCTCCAACAAACCATCTCCATCCGCATCATTCCAGATCGTTGTCCCGATCATTCCATTCGTCGCTGAGTTGTAACCAAAGTCTTGATCCAAGTCCTGCGCTGAAGCATTGCTCAAGGTGACCACAGTGGTGCTATCCAGACCTCCATCATCATCGAAGGTATTCGCAAGGTCTTCCAGCGCTCCTCCAGCAGCAAAGTTACTTGCTGGAATCACCACGGTGTAATCCGCTCCAGCTGCTCCACTTCCATCATCAAGCG
>JAHDGN010000424.1 GCA_020627645.1 Akkermansiaceae bacterium | reverse complement strand
ATCCCCTTGCTTCTTCAGATAAATTACCCTTCTGATAAACATCGTTCAAAATACTATGAATCTGAAAGGCTGTAGCCTCCGAACACACATCGGTCGTCTTCAAGTCCGAACCACCTCCATCTTCCTTCGGGTAAACCAAATTCCCCTCCCGATCCCGAATCTCCTGAATGTAACGCCGACTATCCACCCTCGTTCCCCCTCTCGGAAAGGTCGAAAACGCCGACACTACCTGAGGAACACTCACATTGTCGAAACCCACCAACATTCGGGGCAACAACTTTTGATTCGGCATCTCTTCCTTCTCCGGCAACTTGAAACCGAAATTTTTCGAAGTCTGCAAAACCTGATCCAAACCAACCTCCTGCCCAACCCTCAGAGTGGCCGCAATCTTTGACTGCCTCAATGCAGTTCTAGAAGTCACATTCCCATCATAAGTCGGATTCGGAATCTCCATTCCCCATTCCCCCACCACCCCCTCAGTTCCATCGACACCAACCAACATCGCATTCAACTGCTGATCCTCCACCAAAACCGCCGGATGCCCACCATTCTCAAATGCTGAGGCATACACAAACGGGAAAAAACCCGTCCCCAAGGGACGACTACCACTTTCCACAAAATCATACTGAGAATGCCGGTAATCCCGGCCACCAACATGGGCCAACACTTCCCCTGTCTGATGATCGATCATCAGCGCCGCAGCCTGAAGATATTTCGGAGCTCCAGAACGAGGATCATACTCATCATACTTCTGCAGAAAATACCCCTCCGTCTCCTCAATCGACAGCAAATGATCCTTCATTGACCTCTCAGCCTCCTGCTGAATCGCCGAATGAATAGTCGTCCGAATCGTATACCCCCCACGAGACAACTCTTCCTCCCCAACCAACTTCCTCGTCTGCTCCGCAACTCTCTCATACAAATACGACTTATCTCGTCGAATCGGTTGAGGATTCAACACCACCGGCTTCGCCAACATCTCATTCTTCTGAGCCTCCGTAATCATCCCCTCCAGGGCCATCCTCCTTAAAACGTGATCTCGATTCTTCTTGTTCTCATCCAGATTATTTAAAGGCGAAATACGAGACGGATTTTTCAAACACGCCACAATCGAAGCACACTCCTCAACTGTTAACTCCTGAGGCTGCTTTCCAAAATACCCCAAAGCCGCAGACTTCACCCCATAATAACCAGATCCAAAAGGAACCAAGTTCAAATACATCTCCAACACTTTCTCCTTCGCAGCCTTCTTCGTCGCCACCTCATCCCCCATAAACTCACCCTTCAACCCCTCTCTCACATGCTCCTCAATCCGCAAGGCCACAAAAGCCTCGATAATCTTCCGCTCATAACCACTCCACTTCTTCCTCTTCGCTTCCCCGAGTAGATCAAACGACTTCCGTCCCAACTGCATCGTAATCGTTCCAGCCCCCTGAGTAATCCCACCACTCCGTAAATTCAACCAAGCTGCTCGAGCCACCCCAACCCAATCAACCCCATCATGCTCGTAATATCGCTGATCCTCCTGAGCCAAAACCGCATTCACAAAAATCTCTGGAATCTCCTCCAAGGGAATCGACAAACGATTCTCCACAAACATCGTTCCAATCTGCTCCCCATTCCGATCCAAAATAAAACTCATCTCCTCCTTCTCCCCCACCCTCACCATCTCATACTTACCCGCGATCTCACGGTAAGGATCCAACATCTGATTCCCAATATAAGCCCCAACCCCAGCCAACAAAAAACAGATCCCCACAAAGATCCAAAACCACCTCCTTTTGAAAAACCAACGTCTTCCTTTCTTCCGTTCCTTTTTCTTGTTTTTATCCCGAGACATGACGTTCCAAATCGCTGCCGACAACCAAGGCCTGCAACGAGCCTTTTCATACCCCCGAACGAACCCCGGAGCAACTACCGACTTACACCCTATCCTAATCGAAAAGATAAAAAATCACACCCCCCTCCCGTTTTCCGAATACATGGAGCTCTGCCTCTACCATCCCGAATTCGGCTACTACTCCCACCCAGACGCCAAAACCGTCTCAAAATCCGGCGATTTCATCACCAGTGTGTCAGTCGGCCCGACTTTCGGGAAGATTCTTGCCCACCGGCTCCACCACTTTTGGTGCCAAAACCACAGCCCCAACTCATTCCACCTCCTAGAACTTGGAGCCCACGACGGCAGCCTTGCCAACGACATCCTCACCGAACTTCACCAATCATTCCCTCAACTAGCCTCAGCCACCACCTACAGCATCAGCGAACCTCTCCGCTCCAGACACCAAACCATTCGCGAAAACCTGCAATTTCCCGCTCAACTCATCACTTCTCCAGAAGAAATTCAAGCCGACCTCGGCGCCCTCGTCGCGAACGAAGTCCTCGACGCCCTGCCCCTTCCTCTTCACCTCCACCAAAACAACCAATGGCACGACGTCTACGTGACCCAATCTGATGTCACCCTCCAATGGGCCACCACCCCATCCAACTTTCACCTTCCCGACCAATACCCAGACGGATACCTCACCGAAGGAACCCCAGATTTCCATTCACTCCTCGCCCCCCTGACCAAAATTTTCCAACGAGGGCTGTCCATCTGGATCGACTACGGCCTCGACCAAGCATCTCTCTACCACCCCTCCCGCACCGGAGGCACCCTCCGGGCCTTCCATAAACAACGAAAAGACGTCCACCCCCTCGACCGCCCAGGCGAACAAGACCTCACCGCAGATGTCAATTTCACCGCCCTCGAAAACACCGCCAGGTCCCTCAACCTGACCACCCACCCAATTCTCAACCAATCGCGCTACCTCACCCATTGCGCCAAGGACATCCTCCTCAATCACCCAACTCCCTCCGAAATCTCACAATTTCAAACCCTCACCCACCCCTCTCAATTCGGCACCCGATTCCACGTTTTCGAAACCACCCATGGCCCCACCCATCAC
>JAHDGN010000423.1 GCA_020627645.1 Akkermansiaceae bacterium | reverse complement strand
TAGGACAACCGCTCGACCTCCATCTCAACATCTCCCAACACCTCAATAAAGTGATCTCAGAAGAAATTCACGAGGTCATCAAAGACCTATTGGCAGAAGAAAAATCGCTAGTGGTGAGTGTGTCTCCGTGATTTCTATAATGTTTTGCTGAGGCCGCGTGGTGTTTTCATGATTGATTGGCCAGGCTGATCAAGTGGCGCTTCGGAGTGTAAAACGAAACGATGACAATTCGGCCATTAACATAATTCCCCAGCATCGAAGATTGAATTTCAACTTCAACGAGATTGAGTGGACCTTACAAAGGAGGTTTTTTGGGTTTCCACGAAGAATCTCCCGTTAAAAAAATTAAAAGAAGCTCCAAAATGAACAACATCACACTAACGTTCATTTTTTGAAGTAATTACGCACGGACATCTCCCTCCTTTTTCTTTAACCCCGTCATCCTTATAGGTAAACTTCTCCCCAACAGTCCAAGTGATCCCAATCACTTGCTGATAGCGTATGGTTACGGAATATTCGCACCTTTTACATACTCGCTTACCTTCAAATCCGTAGTCATCCCACTCCTCATCAGAGCATGCCACACAAGCATCATGCTCCCAACAGTCTACCTTTTTAGCATCCGAAGCCACAACTTTCACCGAAGAGCCCAAACCCAGGTTAACGCCTCCTATCCCCCCACTTAGCTGAAGACCCGTAATTTGGGCATTCGCATTACTAATCTCACATTTATCACAGTCGATTTGTGCATCTATCAACACCTTAGCATAAGTAATTCCAGTCAACCAATCTTCAATAGGAATTTCCCAACTAACTGCTTTGTGGCCAAGATAATCCACCTTATTCACAGCATCATTACCAACCATTCCATAGAGGTTGATTCCTCCCTGCTCCTCGATCGGATCTCTGCTTGGCCATTTTCCGGTCTTAGGATCGTAGTAGCGGTATCCGTAGTAATAGTATCCGCTGGTGACATCTTCCTTCTTAGTGCTAAAGCGCATCTCAAAGAGATCTTTCTGAGTGCCATCTTCACTCACTACATTTCCGAAGGCGTCATACTGATAGTTTGCCACGACACTCCCCGTCTCATTGAGGTATTGGACGATATTTCCGTTCCCGTCATAGACAGGATAGTAGCGAACTCCTCCAATTTTTGTCGCAAGAAGGCCTCCAACCCCTCCAGCTCCTTGCATGGATCCACTGAGATCTAACCCCCAGGTGAAGACTCTAGTTTTGCTAGGATCCAACACCTGATTCGAACCAGTCCGAAGGGTCTCCCAAATCACATTCCAGCCGTGGTAGCCGTAGTTCGTAGTTGTCGTCCCGTTGACAATTTTCACTGTTCGACGGCTCAAGGCATCATATTGATACTCCACCGTCGTGCCGTCCGCTTTCTCAATCTTGATCAAACGATTCTCCGCATCCCAAGTGTGGGTCGCGTTCTGTGTTTGATCCACTGGGAGAGGTCCCTGCAACAAGTTACCGTCTTTGTCGTAGGAAGGAACCAAACCACTCCCCGGCAACGAGGTATACTGGTTCAAGGCATTTGAAGTGTAGCTCCCGCTAGAGTTGGGAGCTCCACCACCTGACTGCGAAATACCAACACGATTCCCGATCCCGTCATACTGATAGTTTTGAAGGGCCGACGTATCCCCTGGATTGTTATTGGTGCGCAAGGTCAACTCGCCTCGATTGTTGTAGAAGAAGTTGATCGTCTGAGGCGAAGCAAAGGCACCCCCCGATTGGTTGAGCATGCTACGCTGACCGATCTCATTGACCGTATACTGGTAACGAGACACCGTGCTTCCATTTGACAGGGTGGCTTCTTTGACCTCGAGATGGTTGCGATGAGCTTCCCACTGATTGGTCACCGTGTGTGACGGCGCAATCACTTGTTCGATTAGACTCCCACCATTAGCCAGATACCGGTATTCAAAAGCCCGACCATCCTGGTTAGTGACCTCAGAAAGACGACCCGCCGAATCATACTCGTAGGAAGAACGGTAGGTATTTCCAGTCGTCCAACAATTCAGCGGACGATAAAATTCATCATAGTCGTGATTCAATGGAACAAATGCGTTGGGATTCGCATTGGAATGATGATGCTCCCGTGACAACAGAAGATGATCTCGATCGTTGTAGAGATAGGTGAGATTGACCTGCCCGCCTCTTCGCATTTGGAAGACTGGGCCCCAACGATGATACTTGTATTCAATATCGGGGGTGGCTCCCTGATCACCATAGTCTACTTTCGCCAAGTCCCCAGCTTTGACTCCGTTCCCCAATCCGGTATTCACCCCGTCGAAGTCGTAGAGATACGCGGTGGAAATACCTCGAGCCCAGGTTCTCACTTTCAGCCTCCCTCCTGGGGTATATTCATAAAACGGCCCTTTCCCATCGTCGTAAAATTTATTTTCAACCAGATGACGCCCAGCGATGTAAGTCCATCGCGTCGTCGCCTGAGTGCTTCCAAAGGTGATCAGTTCTTTCATTCTTGAGCACTGGTCATAGCGATACTCGCGGCGATAGGTCTGGTCCCCTTCTTGGAGAACGAGGTTGCCCCGCTGGTCATACTGCATCCGCGTGATGTTGGCCAATCCACTGAAGGTTCCCGGCGAATTGACAGCCACCGTATTCGGTTGATCAATCGTAATTGTCCTCCCCATGGTGTCATATTCGTATCGGGTCGTCAGGCGATTACTGCCAGCTCGAAGTAGGGTCTGCTGCTGAGTTTGGTCGTTATTGTAGAACACCACTGAGGTTTCCCCTGTTCTCGAATCGATGGTTTTCTCAACTCGGTTATGCTGATCGTAGCGATAATCAACTCTTGAAATGGCTGGTCCAGAACTTCCACGAGCGAACGTATGATCCAAAAGACCGTTGAGGTAGGTTGACGCGGTGGTGAGACCGGTCGCCTGGGTCGCCGTCGTCACCCAATTTTGATTGTTGCGATCG
>JAHDGN010000022.1 GCA_020627645.1 Akkermansiaceae bacterium | reverse complement strand
GGTTTTTCGCTTCACTCGCCGCTGGGTTATTGGGCTTTTTTGAAACAAGAGCTGTTATGAGAAGGTGATGGCGGTGGTGACTGGGTTGTTGCCTGGGGGGACTTCGAGGTAGTGGGTGGCTTGGAGGGGGGTGAGGAAGTCACCAGAGTTTTGGGGGAAGAGGGGGAGGGCTTGGCCGTGGGGGGTGAGTTTGGCAGGGAGGAGTTGGGTGAGTTTGTGATGGGGGGTGATGGGAGAGGCGAGGGGGAGGGTGATGGTTTCGCTGGTTTGGGTGCCGGTGAGTTTGGCGAGGAGGGGAATGGCGTAGCGGTGGAAGGTGGTGAGGGTGGAGTTGGGGTTGCCTGGGAGGGCTAGGATTTGTGTTTCGTTGTTTGAGCCTTTGGTCCAGTAGCCCAATGGTTTGCCGGGGCGTTGGGCGATGCCGTGGAAGTGAGGGGGGCCGATGAGGTGTTCGAGTGCGGGGCGGACGTGATCTTTTTTTCCTTTGGAGATTCCACCGGAGAGGAGGATGAGGTCTGAGGTTGCGAGGGCGTTTTCGATTCCGGAGATGGTGTGGTCGAGGGTGTCGGAGAGGTGCTGAGTGTTTGTGATGGCTGGGCCCCAGGATTTGATGGCGGAGAGGAGGGTGATGTCGTTGGAGCGGCGAAGTTGGTGAGGGAGGGGTTTTTGGTCGGGTGGGAGGAGTTCGTCTCCGGTGGTGATAATGGTGATTTTTGGGATTCGGGTGGTGATGATATCGGTAGCTCCGATGGAGGCGAGGAGTCCGAGGTGTCCAGCGGTTAGTCGTTGCCCGGGTGTGAGGAGAATTTGGTTGGTGGGGGCGTCGGAGCCTGCAAGGTGCAGGCATTGTCCTTTTTGGTAGGGTGCGGTGATGGTGGCGATGTTGTTTGAGATTTGGACTTCTTCGTAGGGGATGACGGTGTCGCAGTCGGGGGGGAGTTTGGCGCCGGTCATAATCTGCCAGCAGTGTTTCGCGGGAAGAGGTTGGGGGTCGGGGGCGCCGGCGGGGTGGAGGCCATGGATCTGGAGTTGGTGGGATGATTCTTCTCCGGCGCGGAAGGCGATGCCGTCCATGGTGACTCGGTCGAAGGGGGGGGAGGGCCGGTCGGCGTGGAGGCTTTCTTGAAGGGTGCGGTGGAGGGCGTTTTTCAGAGGGATGGTCTCAGTGGGGAGGGTGGGAGTGTGTTGGAGGATTAGGTCGGTGGCGAATTGAGGAGTGATGAGGGCTTGCATGGGTTGGTTGCGAGTTTGTGATGGGTTATTGGAGTTGCGGATTCGAGAGGCGAAAAGAAGGTTTCAGGGGTGTTTTTTTGAACGAAATGCAGATTTCTTCAACGAAAAGCGAAAGAATGCCGTTTTCATAGTAGTTCCTAGATCAACACCTATTATCCATGTCAATTCATTATTCATCTTTGCCGCGTTCTCAGAACATTGAGGCTTTTGAAAGGCTTCGAGAGAGTTTGGGGCTGAATCGGGAGGAATTTGTTGCTTTGTTGGAGGCTGAGGAGGAGAGGCCTGCTTTTGATCCGATGAAGGTTCGGGATTTGTTGAAGACTGAGCGTGCGAGGGGTCGTGAACCTGGGTATTTGCTTTTGGGAAAGAGAGAGATGGTTTCGTTTTATCATTTTGTGAGTCGAGGTCCTGATGAAGACGTGGGGGTTCCTGAGAGGGATTTTTATTTTTTTGGGGTGAAGGTCGTTGGGGTTGAGAGATGGTCTTGTGTGGAATTGGCGGTCGATGATCTGAGAGATCAGGCGGCTTGAGTTTTTTTCCGAGTGTGCAAGTGAGCGGGTTTGGGGTAGGAAGTAGGCATGAGGTTGCTTTTCCCCCTGGCAGTTTTAATCGGTGCTTTGTTGGTGGCTTGTTCTTCGAGTGTGAGTTGGGTGGGGCGTGATCCTGATCGGGCAACTTTGCCGAGTTCCAGGAATCCAGTTTTTGCGAAAGCGGGGTTGATCGAGATTACGGAGGTGGATTCATCGATTGCGATTGATTTGAGGTATACCAGGGAGTCGGCGATTGCTCGAAGACCGTTGTATCAGCCAAACATGGTTGCGTTGTTGAGGCCGGAGACGGCGGTTCGTTTGAAGAAGGCCAACGATTATGTGAAGCAGTATGGTTATCGGATTAAGGTGTGGGATGCTTATCGTCCGCCGGAGGCGCAGTTGATTTTGTGGGAGGCGTCTGGTCATGATGATCGCTTTGTGGCAAATCCGCATAGCAAGCCGTCACAGCATTCGTGTGGGACAGCAGTGGATGTGACTTTGGTCACGCGTGGGGGAGCGGAGGTGAAAATGCCGACGGGTTTTGACAGTTTTACTCCTCAGGCGGCAGCTCGTTATGTTGGGTTGAGTGAAGAGGTGGAGAAACGTCGGGATATTTTGCAGCGTGGGATGTTGGAGGCGGGATTTTATCTTTTGCCGAATGAGTGGTGGCATTTTACGGATCGCAAGTTTAGGGATTATCCGAGTACGATTGGTTTGTCTGAAGTGGAGGCTGGTTTTTAATTTTAAGATTTTGATGAGATGAGAGTTTTTTGGGTCATTTTGGTTTCGTTGTTTTTTGGGGAGATTTTGGATGCTCAGGTTCGGGCTTTGGTGGGAACGTATTTAGGGGACAACCAGCGAAACTTCTATGGGGATCGGGCGCCCTCGAAGTTGAGAGTGAAGTGGAAGACGAATTTGGGGAGTGGCAAGACGATGTTTGGCATTGGAGATGTGAGGCATTGGAAGGGGGCTGGGTGGACGGGTCAGCCGCTGGTGATTCAGGAGGGGGGTGAGTTGTTTTTGGTGCAGGGGACATTGAGTCATCATTTGAAGAAGATTCGTGCTCGTGACGGTAAGGTTGTGTGGTCGACGAGTGTGGGGGATGTGATTAAGGGGACGCCGACGTTCATGGATGTGGGAGGGCCGGAGGAGTCGAGGTATGTTTTGATTGTGGGGAGTCGGAGTGGATATGGACAGCATTGGCGGAATGGGACGGCGTATAGTTTGCATGGGATTTCCTATCTGACGGGAAAGATTTTGTGGCGTCATAATTCGGCGGCGACGGTTTCGAATAGTCGAGATTGTGATGCTTCGGCGGTGGTGTTGGGCAGGAAGGCGGCGATTCCTTTGGAGAATGGATTCTTCACCCTTTTTTCTCCCGATGTGAGGCAAGCGAGATCGACTGGAGGGATTCCGGAGTTGAGAGTGAAGAAGCAGTATCGGTTGTTTCGGGAAACGGATCGAAAGTTATATGGGAGTGAATTAGCGACGGAATCATCGCCAACGATGGTCGGGGGGAAGGCGTATGTGGCGGCTGGAGTCGGGAGGGTTTATGCTTGTGGGTTTGGGATGTTTGGTGGGGCGAGTGAAAAACTGGATATTGGTGGGGATTTGAACGGTTCAATGCCGTTGACGAATGATCGTCATTTGCTGTTAGGAGTCGAGAAGCAGTTTATTGCGGGGCAGGGTGGGGTGGTGAAATTTTCGACGAGTGGGAAGGTGAAATGGTTTTATCCCTTGCCGAATCGGAAGTGGTATACTTGGGAAGGAGGGGTGGTGGGGAGCCCAGCGGTGAATCATCGTTATCGTTCAGGGGTGTCGCGGGACTTGGCATGTTTTGTGGGTGTGGATGGAAATTTGACCTTGGTGAATCATCAAAAATTGGAACCTGGAAAAGTGAATTGGGGTCCGAAAAGGCAGAGGCAATTTCCGGCGCCAAAGGTTTTGGATGTGGTGAAATTGCCGCAGGGTTCGATTTCGACTCCTTTGTTTTTGGGAGATAAGATTATTGTGGGTTATGACAATGGGATGGATTTGTATCAGGTGACTCCGGAGGGGAAGATGGTGAGGTTGGATCGACTGAGCGGCCCAATGTTTGATGCGACACCGGTTGTTTGGGGGGGGAGAGTCTATGCGGGATCGAAGAATGGGTATTTGTATTGTTTGGGAGATTAGATCTTTGGGTTCTTTTCCCGATTTGAGATTTCAAACCTGTTCTCCTTCCTTGCTTCCTTGAGGGAGGTGTTCAGACTCCCGTGAGTGCCATACGAAATGATCACAACGACGGGTGAGGTATTAGATGTTTTGTCGGAGCGGACGAATCGAGTTCGTTTGCCGAATGGTAAGGTTGTTATTGCTCACCCTTCGCGAGAGATGTTCGAGCGTCGGGAAGAGATTGTGCCGGGGGTGATGGTTGCGCTGGAGATGACGCCCTTTGATTTCGATAAAGCAAGGATTGCTGAGGTGGTGAGGTAGACTGAGATAGCGATGGCGAGGAATTACATTATTGGGACAGCGGGACATATTGATCATGGAAAGTCGACCTTAGTGCATACTTTGACGGGGACGAATCCGGATCGTTTGCCTGAGGAAAAGGAACGGGGAGTGACGATTGAGTTGGGTTTTGCCCATTTTTCTCTGCCAGTCCCTGGGGTGGCCAATGAAACTTTTGAGATCGGGGTGGTGGATGTTCCGGGGCACGCGGACTTTGTGAATAATATGGTGGCGGGGGTGGGAGCGATTGATTTGGGGATTTTTATCGTAGCGGCAGATGATTCTTGGATGCCGCAATCTGAGGAGCATTTGCAAATTCTGACCTATTTGGGGATTCGGAATTTTGTGGTGGCTTTGACGAAAGCAGATTTGGTGGATGATTTGGAATTTGTGACGGAAATTCTGGCTGATGATTTGCAGGGGACGATTTTGGAGGGGGCTCCTATTGTTCCGGTTTCAGCGCCGACTGGTCTTGGAATGGATGAGTTGAGAGAGACGATGACGAAAGTGTTATTGGAGACTCCGGCTCCGAGAGATTTTGGCCAACCTCGATTGGCGGTGGATCGGGCCTTTTCGCCAAAAGGGGTGGGAACTGTGGTAACTGGAACCTTGACGGGAGGTGAGCTGCCGGTGGGGACTCAGCTGACGGCCTTTCCATCCGGTTTGAAAACGAACGTGAGATCGATTCAGAACCACAGTTCAACCGTGGATTGTGCGGTGCCTGGGATGCGGACGGCATTGAATTTACCTGATTTGCCTTTGAGCGCAAAGGGGCGCAAAGGGGTTTCTCGGGGGCATTTGTTGGTGGGGGGGGATCCCGGGGATGCTACCTTGGAAATTGATGTTGAGATGATGAGGGCTGCGAGGCCGATTCCTGGTCAGAAGGGGACGCAAAAGCCGATTAAATCAAATCAAAAAGTCTTCGTACATCATGGGTCGGGAAGAAGTCAGGCGCGGGTGTTGTTTCCGGAAGAGATCGTTTTGAATCCCGGGGACGAATCGATCGCTCAATTAAGGTTTGAGACTCCGGTGCATGCTTTGGTTGGAGAGCGTTTGGTGGTTCGTGACCTCTCTGGTGAGGCGACGTTGGCTGGAGCCATTGTTCTGGATCCGCATCCTGCGCGGCGAAGGTTCCGGAGTGAGGAACGGCAGGAATTTTTGTTGGCTAGATCTGAGGGAGCGGAAGATTTGGGTGTTCTTCTGAGGACTCGGTTTGAGAGGGATTGTTTTGTTACGGAGACTGAGTTGAAAAGAGCTTTGCCGTTTTCGGTCGCTGAAGTGAAAGCGATGCTGAAGAAGATGACGAAGGCGGCGGAGGTTGTGAGTGTGGGTGAGAAGTATTTGGCGCACTCTGCTTTTTGGAAGAGTTTGGTGAAGAACGCCTCAAAGGTGGTGCAGGATTTTCATGCGAGTCATCCTGATCTGGTTGGGATGGGGACTGATGTGTTGAGGGAGAAGTTGGGCCGTGAGGTGGAGATCGAGGGCTTGTTCGAGGCCTTATTGGGACAACTTGAGGAGAAAAACTTTAAAGTGGCTGATAATTTGATTGCCCATCGATCACATTCATTGGAGTTGCCACCAGAGTTGGAAGCGCCGGCTGCAGAGATTTTGAGGATTTTGGATGAAGCTGGTTTGAGTCCTCCATTGCCTGGAGATTTGCAGGATTCGAAAGAGCGAAGGGCTGCGTATCAGTTTTTGTCGAGGACTCGGCAGATTATTCCTTTGGATCCGAAGGTGACTTTGGGTGGGGCTGTTTTTCAGCAAACGATTGAGAAGGTTAGGGAATTCATTCGAGAAAAAGGTCAGGTGACAGCATCAGAAATTCGCCAGCACTTAGATACTTCTAGAAAAATTGTCATGCCTCTTTTGGAGCGTTTGGATCGTGATCAAATCACAAAAAGAGATGGTGATTACCGTACTTTAGTGGATTGATTTTCGAGAAATCTTCCGGTGATGACGGGGTGTGTGCGGCGGTCTTTATAGAGAATGCGGAGGGAGGCGTTGGGGAACTTTTCAGCTAGAGTTTTTGGGTTCTTCGAGAGGCAGGCTGCCGTTGCGAGAGGATCGGTATAACTTGCTCGTGAATGAATGACTGAAGCGGATCGGCTTTCGGTTAGTCCTAATCCGGTCTTTGGGCTGATGATATGTGAGTAGGTCTTTCCGTTATGACGAAATTTTTGAAAGAGATCTCCGGATGTGGAGATTGCGCAGTTTTTGAGTTCGATTATCTGTGAGGGTGCGAGGCGGAAACTTCGGAGTTCGGTTATCCACCCATCTTTTTCAGGTGGAGGATCTCCGAGTCGAAGGTCTCCACCTGCTGCCACTAGGGAAATGGGATGTTCATTTTTTTTCAGGAACTCAAAGATTAAGTCTGCAGCGAATCCTTTTGCGATTCCACCCAGGTCCAGTTGCATGTTTGGGTGATGGAAGGTGATGGTTTGTGATTTGGGATTGAGGGTAATTTTTTCGATTCCGCATCGGGACTGTGCTTGGGCGATTTCGACGGCTGATGGGATGGAGCTTTGGTCGCGACTTCTTCTCCAGAGGTGTGTGAGGGGGCCGTAAGTTGGGTCAAAGAGGCCATTTGTCTTTGCTGAAATTTGGTGGGCTAAATTGAGGACCTCAAAGAGGTTTGAGCTTACTTTTTTTGGGATTTTGATAGGCGGTTTGGGCAGCTGATTGAGTTCGGATTCGGGGGCGTAGTCGGTTGCCTTTTCGGCAAAATCTTGGGCAAGATCGAGGGCAGTATCGAGTAAGATATTGGTCTTTTCGGGATCGGTTGTGTAAGTGGTGATTTTGAAGAGGGTTCCCATGAGAGGGCGTTGAGCTTCGACTCGCTTTAGTGGTTTGTTGTCGTTTTCGGATCGTTGGGCGTAGGACGAAAGGGGTTCATCTTTGCAGCCTCCAACGAGGATGGAAAGAAGAGCAAAAATCTGGAGGCGGTTCATTGAGAATTCAGATGATCTAGAAATTCGCCCATGGAAGAAAATTGAAACTGGGCGTCAGAAAAATCGATGCAGGCTGTGATTCGGTTTGGAATTGCGACGACAGGGCAGCCAGCTGTCTGTGCCGATTTTAGGCCATTTTTGGAGTCTTCGATGACCAAGCAATCTTGGGGTGGAATTCCGAGATGCTTGATGGCTTCAAGGTAAAGGTCGGGTGCTGGTTTGATTTTTTCAGCATCTTCTCTGGCGATAATGTGGTCAAAGAATTCGAAGAGGTTCAATTTTTCCAACCATCGATCGACCCAGCTGTGTGTAGAACTGGAGACCACGGCGGTTGGGATTTTCTGATTGCGACAGAATCTGAGCGTATCGCGAACTCCAGGCATGGCGTCGAATTTACTGATCTCTTCTCGGATCCAAATATTTCGATCTTTGCCGATCTGTTTCCAGTCGAATGATCGGCCCGTGAGTTCTTCGAGATACTTTTCTGGTGACCAGGTGTTGAAGTCAGAGCCGATGCATTTCACGTATTCTTCGAGAGGGAGAGGGTGTCCGTTTTCTTCGAAGACTTTTTGGATTGAGAGATAGATAGGCCATTCGGTATCGAGAATGACTCCGTCAAAGTCGAACAGGAGAGCTTTAGGTGGCACGTGAAGAGGGGACTGGGGATCTGCGATGATGGCAAGTCAAAGGAGGATATTTGTTCATTTTCAATTGAACAATGGATCTTCTCATGAGAATGAAAGGCATGGACGGGGAGGAGGAAGTAGAGTTGAGTGAGTTTGAATCGCAGGTGATTGATTTCTTCTGTGATGGGGTGCGTTTGTTGGGACTGCCAAAATCGATCGGTGAGATTTATGGATTGTTGTTCGTGACTCAGGAGAGTTTGGCTTTGGACGACATCGTGGAGCGGTTGGGGATTAGTAAGGGCTCTGCGAGTCAGGGGTTGAAGTCCTTGCGAGATTTGGGTGCGGTGAAGGTTTCTGGTGAAAGTTCGGTGGGGAGGAAGGTGTTTTACGAGCCTGATGTTGAGTTGAAACAGCTTGTTGGCGGGTTTATCAAGGAACAGGTGATGCCTCACCTTGGGAGTGGCGAGAAGAAGCTCGAAAATTTGAGAAAGCAGGTTGAGGAGATGCCTGGAAATGCGAAGTCGGATTTCTATTCTGGGCGAATTGACCGGCTGGGCCGTTGGTCAAAACGTGCTAGGTTTGTGCTTCCTTTGCTGCAGAAATTTTTGTCGAAGTAGGTCATGCCAGAGGATCGAGCTTGGTATGTGTTGAGAACGCAGGTGAAAAGGGAGCGGTTAGCAGCTGAAAATTTACGTTTGATTGAGGGAGTTGAGGTATTTTCTCCCCGGTTGCGTTATTTGAAGAGAACAAGGCGAGGCAAAATTTGGTGGGTTGAGCCTTTGTTTCCGGGGTATCTGATGGCAAAGTTTTCATTGGAGGAAGAGGGGAGATTAGTCGGTTATTCAGCTGGGGTCAGCAAAGTTTTACAGTTTGGCGACCACTGTCCAACGGTGCCAGAAGCTTTTATCCGCAAGTTACAGGAGGAAATTGTCGGTTCGGACGATGGTGATAGCGAAATCGTTGTTCAGCGAAAATTGAACCTGGGGGATGAGGTTGAAATTGGAGATGGGCCTTTTAAGGGAATGGAGGGGGAGGTGATTGAAATCAAGCCAGCGACTGAGCGAGTGAGCCTTTTGTTGGAATTTCTGGGCAGTAAAAAGCCGGTGGAAATTGATCTCATGGATATTATCACGGGAAATCCCGATCTCCCGGAAGAGTTGAAGGGCTAAATTGAAGCCAAAAAAGGTTCATTTTTATTTGAACATTGAATCGAAACGTGAGTCTATCCCAGCGGCAGGGTGAATACCCAGTTTGTCAGTTGGAATTTTGAGGTTTGGTTTGTGGTTTTTGTCCTTGGCTGGGCATAGCAACCAATGGCGGCAGCTACTCAAATCGGAGTGAAAATATTTGTGTCAGGGCATTTGGGTAAGGCTAGGAAGCAAGTTTGTTTGGTAGATTGAGGACATGATATTCGGCACTCATCAGAAAGATATAGATCTATGAAAGTAGCAGTAGTGACTGGATCAGCTGGTCTTATCGGCTCGGAAGCGACAAAGGCGCTGCACCGGGAAGGTTTTGCGATCATTGGTATCGATAATGATTTGAGGTCCTACTTCTTTGGAAATGAGGCTTCTACGAATGGCACTAATCAGTCGTTGCAAGAGCAGCTGGAAAATTATCGTTCTCATTCGGTGGATATCCGGAACTTTGATGATT
The DNA here is from genome assembly GCA_020627645.1 of Akkermansiaceae bacterium. Taxonomy (GTDB): domain Bacteria; phylum Verrucomicrobiota; class Verrucomicrobiia; order Verrucomicrobiales; family Akkermansiaceae; genus SW10. The sequence continues at coordinate 9,036 of JAHDGN010000022.1, read as the reverse complement.
TAGAGAAAATCTTTAAAGAATACGGCTCCGATATCAAATTAGTTGTTCATACTGCCGCTCAACCTTCCCATGATTGGGCCGCTAAAGAGCCTTTTACAGATTTTGGCGTCAATGCAACTGGAACACTCAATTTGCTCGAGGCAACGCGGCAAAACTGCCCTGAAGCGGTTTTCATCTTCACGAGCACCAATAAGGTTTATGGAGATACTCCCAACCAGCTGCCGCTGGTTGAATTGGAGCACCGGTGGGAAATCGATGGTGAGCATCCCTTTTACATTGGAGTTGATGAATCGATGTCCATTGATCAAACCAAGCATTCGCTTTTTGGGGCAAGCAAGGTCGCCGCGGATGTTCTTGTGCAAGAGTATGGGCGTTATTTTGGAATGAAGACCGGAATCTTTCGTGGAGGCTGTTTAACTGGTCCGGCTCATGCAGGAGCTGAATTGCATGGTTTTTTGGCGTATCTAATGAGGTGTATTGTCGAAAAGAAGTCGTACCGAATCTTCGGATACAAGGGAAAGCAAGTTCGGGATAATATTCATGCTCATGATCTCGTGTCTGCCTTTCTTCACTTCTACGAAAACCCAAGGGAGGGTGAAGTTTATAATATGGGAGGGAGTCGGCATTCTAATTGCTCCATGATGGAGGCGATTCGAATTGGTGAAGAACTCTCAGGAAATCGTCTCGATTATTCGTATCTTGAGGAAAATCGCATTGGGGATCATATTTGGTATATTAGTGACGTCCGAAAGTTTCAAAGTCATTACCCGGAATGGAGCTACCAATATTCGATTGAGGACATTTTGAAAGAGATCTTTGAAGCTTGTGTTGCGTCGTAATTTTATGAGCAAAGAGACAACAATTCAGGTTCTTAACACCCCATGCTTGGTGACGACTCCGGTGGAGTTGACAAAGCTTCTTACAGACAAGGTTTCGGAGCGAAAGGGTCGTAATCCTTTATCGGTTGATTTTACCAACGTGCATATTGTTTCGATGCGTCAGGTAGACGAGGATTTTAGGTCTCAAACCTCCAAGGTGGATTTTTTTGTGCCGGACAGCCAGATTTTGACCTGGGCAGTTAGCTGGTTAGGAGGAAAGGGAAATGAGAGGGTTTACGGGCCAAGTTTTCTAGATTTTTTTATTCGGAATGCAGATGATCAGCTCACTCATTATTTCCTAGGCGCTTCCCAAGAATGTTTGGATGCTTTGATTGAAAATTTGAAAAAGATTCGTCTGGAACTAAAGATTGTGGGATCACATCATGGTTACTTTGGGGAGAGTGATGAGTCTGCCATTAATGAGGAAATCAATGAATTGAATCCTGATTTGGTTTGGGTTGGTCTTGGAACACCTAAGCAGCAGTCATGGGCAGATCGGAATAAAGAACGCTTAAATATTGGGGCTCTCTTGGCTGTTGGGTTTGCTTTTGATGTCAATGCGGGGACAAAGAAGGATGCCCCTGACTGGATGGGGAAGTGTGGCTTGCTTTGGCTTTATCGTTTTGTTCAGGAGCCCCGTCGTTTGTTTAAGAGATACGCGGTTTACAATTCAGTTTTCGTTTGGAATCTAGTCAAGCAGGTCGTTAGAAGCTAAGAAGAAGGTTATGAAGGCTCCGGAAAATGTTTATTCACAGCATCACCTCTTTCTTTCGACTCAAGAAAGAGAGAAAGGTATCGGACAAAGAGGGAAAGTGGTTTGGCTCTATGGATTGAGTGGGGCTGGTAAAACTACGATTGGCGCTGGATTGGAAAGGTCCTTGTTTGAAAAGGGGCGTCAGGTGGTGGTTCTTGATGGAGATAACCTTCGAACTGGCCTCAATGCTGATTTGGGATTTAGCGATGATGATCGGAGGGAAAATGTGAGACGAGTGGCGGAGGTGGCAAGAGTGCTTTCGTCTCAAGGTGCGATTGTGATTGTCGCTGTCATTACTCCGAGCAACAAGTTGAGAGATCTAGCTCGTGGTATTGTTGGGGAACAATTTCTCGGAGTCTTTGTGAAGGCGTCTCTCGAGGCTTGTCAAGCAAGGGATCCAAAAGGGTTGTATGCGAAGGTAACTGATGGAAAGATCCGTAACTTTACAGGGAAAGACAGCGGGTTCGAATTGCCATCAGCCCCAGATCTTGTCATCGACACAGAAACCTTATCGATCGAAGAGGCGGTTATGGTCGTCTTTAGAGAGCTTCAGAAGTCATAAATTTTTGTTAACTCACATATATCAATTATGGGAAATTATCATCTCAGTCATCTTGATCAGCTAGAAGCTGAAGCCATTTTCATCCTTCGGGAGACGGCGGCTCAGTTTGAAAATCCTGGTTTGTTGTTTTCGGCAGGAAAAGATTCGATCGTAATGGCGCATATTGCGAGGAAAGCTTTTTATCCAGCGAGGATTCCCTTTCCGTTGGTTCATGTTGACACGGGTCACAACTTTCCAGAGACGATTGAGTTTCGGGACAAGTATGCTGAACAGATTGGTGCAAGGTTGCATATTGGTTTGGTTCAAGATTCGATCGATCGGGGAACTGCGGTTGAAGAAACAGGAGCTAATGCTTCACGAAATAAACTCCAGACGGTGACTTTGTTGGAAACTATTGAGGAGCAAGAGTACGATGCAGTCCTAGGGGGAGGAAGACGTGATGAAGAAAAAGCCCGAGCTAAAGAGCGATTTTTCTCTCATCGAAATGATTTTGGGGAATGGGATCCAAAAAACCAACGTCCGGAACTCTGGAATCTTTTTAATGGAAGAAAGCAGCCGGGAGAACATTTTCGGGTGTTTCCTCTTTCCAATTTTACAGAAATGGATGTCTGGATGTATATGCATCGAGAAGGGATTGAACTGCCTAGTCTTTATTACGCTCATGAGAGGGATACGGTGACGCGCAATGGAGTGATTTTGGCTGTCAGTGAGTTTGTTCAGCCTCGTGATGGTGAAGTTGTGGAGCGTAAGAAGATCAGGTTTAGAACGATGGGGGATGCCACGATTACGGGTGCGGTAGAATCGAATGCCGATACAATGGAGAAAATTATTGAGGAGGTGGCCGCGGCGCGCCAGACGGAAAGAGGAAACCGGGCTGACGACAAGAGATCAGAAACAGCCATGGAGGATCGAAAGAAAGAAGGATATTTTTAGGATAAAGCTATGGATTTATTAAGATTTACAACTGCGGGGTCGGTCGATGATGGGAAATCGACCTTGATTGGGCGGTTGCTTTACGATTCGAAATCGATTTTCGAGGATCAATTGGAAGCGATCGAGGAGTCGTCTCGAAAGAAGGGTGATGAGAATGTGAATTTGGCATTGCTCACAGATGGACTCAAAGCTGAGAGGGAGCAGGGAATTACGATTGATGTTGCCTATCGGTATTTTGCGACGCCCAAACGTAAATTTATTATCGCAGATACACCTGGCCATATCCAATACACTCGAAATATGGTTACGGGTGCTTCAACAGCTAACCTTGCCATTATTCTTGTAGATGCAAGAAAGGGGGTCATTGAGCAGACAAAGCGACATAGTTTTATCGCAAATCTCCTCCGGATTCAGCATGTCGTCCTGGCAGTGAATAAGATGGACCTGGTTGACTATTCTCAAGAGGTCTATGATGAAATTGTCACAGAGTACCGGGCTTTTGCAAGTCGACTGGGAAATATCGTTAACATCATGCCAGTTCCAATTTCGGCCTTAGAAGGGGACAATGTTGTCGACAAATCCACTCAAATGGATTGGTACGAAGGAAGCAGTCTTCTCTACCACCTTGAAAATGTTCATGTGGGAGGAGAGGAAAATCATGTGCAGGCAAGATTTCCTGTTCAATGGGTGATTCGGCCTCAAAGCAATGAGTTTCATGATTTTCGAGGATTTGCGGGCCGGATTGCTGGTGGGGTATTTAAGCCAGGTGACGAGGTGGTGATTCTTCCATCGGGGTTCACTACTTCGATTAAAAAGATTTATCAGGATGAGACTGAACTTGAGGAAGCCTTTGCTCCTCAATCGGTTTGCATGACCTTAGAAGATGAAATCGATCTATCTAGGGGAGATATGTTGGTGAAGAAGAATAATCCGCCTGAACAAGGTCAGGATATTGAAGCGATGATCTGTTGGTTCTCTTCCTCCCCGTTGCAGGCTAGAGCAAAACTTGTTCTGCGACATACAAGTAAAGAGGTGAAAGCGCTTGTTTCAGAAATTCAATATAAGATTGATATTGAGACTTTGAGAAAGATTGAAGACGATCGTTCGTTTTCTTTGAATGAGATTGGTCGAGTCAAGTTGAGGGTTGGATCTCCGTTGTTCTACGATAACTATCGGAAGAATAGGCATACTGGATCTTTTGTTTTAATTGACCCAGGGACAAACGAAACGGTGGCGGCGGGAATGATTGGGTAATATTTGTGAAACGTTAGCTGTGGACTTTATCGATTTAAAATCTCAACAGGCTCTGATCCGGGAGCGGTTAGATGCACGAATTGCGGCTGTTCTTGATCATGGGCGTTATATTATGGGGCCTGAGGTGGGAGAGTTGGAAGAGCGGTTAGCTGACTATGTCGGAGTGAAGCATTGCATTGGGGCTTCGAGTGGAACTGATACCCTTCTTATCGCATTGATGGCTCTGGGAGTTGGTCCTGGAGATGAGGTGATCACGGTTCCTTATACGTGGATATCGACAGCTGAAATGATTGCGCTTCTTGGAGCAAGGCCAGTTTTTGTAGATATCCGAGAAGAGGATATGAATATGAATGCTGAATTGGTCGAGGCAGCAATTACGGAAAAAACCAAAGCCATCATGCCGGTTGGAATTTATGGCCAGACTGCCGACATGACACAAATCAACTTGGTGGCCCAAAAGTATGGCTTGCCGGTTATTGAGGATGCAGCACAGTCATTTGGTGCAACTCACCATGGCGAAAAATCTTGTGGACTGTCAGATATTGGTAGTACTTCATTTTTTCCTAGCAAACCGCTTGGATGTTATGGTGATGGAGGAGCTTTGTTTACGGATGATGACGAATTGGCTGATCTGATGAGGCAGGTTCGAGTTCATGGGCAGGCGAAGAAACATCATCATCCAGTTTTAGGAATCAATGGGCGTTTGGATTCGATTCAGGCGGCTGTGGTATTGGAGAAGCTTGAACTGTTTGATGATGAAATTGTCAAACGTCAAAAGGTTGCTGATTGTTATATTGAAAGCTTAAGATCGGGGTCGTTGGAGGTGGTGGTACCCCAAGTTTTAGAAGGGAATACATCGGTCTGGGCTCAGTTTACGATCCTTTCGCCTGAGCGGAATGCTTTTGCGGAGCGACTGAACCTCCAGGGAGTTCCATCGGTTAGTTACTACTCAGTGCCGTTGCATCTGCAGCCAGTTTTTAAGGGGCTTGGTTATGCAAAAGGAGATTTTCCGGTGGCGGAAAAAGTTGGAGAGCAGGGGATTTCATTGCCAATGAATCCATATCTGACCGATGAAGAAATTGAGATCGTTTGTGAGGCATTGGGGTAGAAAGAGGCCTTTTACATCAGCCATTCGAGAATATGAGTTATGAAGTTCATCCGTCAGCGATTGTTGACGAAGGAGCGGTTATTGGGCATGGAACCAAGGTTTGGCATTTTTCCCATATTTGTGATGGTGCGGTCATTGGAAAGAATTGTGTTTTTGGGCAGAATACGATGGTTGCTCCCGATGTTGTTGTTGGCAATAACGTTAAGGTGCAGAACAACGTTGCGATCTATACTGGAACCACGATTGAAGACGATGTTTTCCTTGGGCCGTCTTGTGTCTTAACCAATGTTAGTAACCCTCGATCTCAAGTAAACCGTCGTAACCTATACGAAAAGACGATGATTAGGAGAGGGGCAACGGTTGGAGCGAATGCGACGATTGTCTGTGGAATTACACTTGGGTGCTATTGTTTCATTTCTGCTGGGGCTGTTGTCACCAAGGATGTTCCGGACTATGCAATGATCATAGGAGTTCCAGGAAAGCAGAGGGGGTGGATGTCTCGCCATGGTCATCCTCTAGCGGAAAAGGATGCTAAAGGGCTACTGGTTTGTCCCGAAACTGGTTTTCGATATCAGGAAGTGGGAGACTCATTGCGATGTCTCGACTTTAGCGAAGAAGATCCTTTGCCAGATAGTCTCTCTGTGGGCCAGAAAAGCTATCGTGAATTTTAGCAGTAAAAATGAAAGAAATACTCATTAATCGTATCATCAACCAGAAGGCTACGATAGGGATTGTTGGTTTAGGCTATGTAGGATTGCCCCTTAGTCTCGGATATGTCTCCAAAGGTTCTAAAGTTCTCGGGCTCGACATTGATCAGAAAAAAGTTGATGCGGTTAATGCGGGACAAAGCTACATCGAGCATATTGATGCCACTCCAATTAGGGAGGGAGTTCAAGCTGGTCTTATAGAAGCGACAGCAGACTTTTCGAGAGCGTCTGAATGTGATGCTCTCATTCTTGCGGTGCCCACCCCTTTGAGTGACCATCATGAACCGGATCTCAGTTATGTTCTGGGGACTATGGATGCACTCCTTCCACATCTTCGAGAAAATCAAGTGCTCAGTCTTGAGTCCACCACCTATCCGGGAACGACTGATGAAGAATTGCGCCCGCGGATTGAGTCTCGAGGATTTGTGATCGGGGAGAATTTTTTCCTCGTCTACTCGCCGGAGCGAGAGGATCCAGGAAATGAGGATTTTTCCTCAGTTAACATTCCAAAGGTGATGGGGGGAACGTCCCCAAATTGTGCCGAGGTGGGGAATGCACTTTATAGTGCAGTGGTTGAACAAGTCGTTCCTGTCTCGTCCACTCAGGTTGCTGAGTTTGTCAAGCTTTTGGAGAACATCTATCGCTCCGTAAACATTGGATTGGTCAACGAACTCAAGATTGCAGCGGATCGTATGGGGATTGATATTTGGGAGGTGATTCGTGGAGCATCAACAAAGCCCTTCGGTTTCAAACCTTTCTATCCTGGTCCCGGTTTGGGTGGTCATTGTATACCGATCGATCCCTTTTATCTTACGTGGAAAGCTAAAGAATATGGGGTTCATACGCGTTTTATTGAGTTGGCTGGAGAAGTTAATGAGGGGATGCCGAATTATGTGGTGCAGAAGGCTGGCGAGGCTTTGAACACGAGAAAGAAAGCCGTTAATGGATCCCAAATCCTCGTCGTGGGACTTGCCTATAAAGAAAATGTTGACGACATGAGGGAGTCTCCGTCCTTCCACCTGATGGATGGGCTGAAAAACCTCGGAGCGGAAATCGATTATCATGATCCCCATATTCCTAAAATTACTCCGACTCGTGAGCACGCTCGGTGGACTGGGCTTGAATCAGTCGACGTGACTGCAAAGACTTTAGCTCAATTCGACCTCGTTCTCATCGCGACGAATCATCAGAGGGTCGATTTACAGTCTATCGTTGATTACGCCGACCTTATTTTAGACACTCGAAACGCAGTTGCTGGAGCTGGTTTGGAGGTCAAAAGTGGTCAGTATTTTAAAGCTTAAGGAAATTAGGTCTGATCATTATGAAAGTTGCAGTCATTGGAGCTGGATCTTGGGGGAAAAATCTTGTCAATAATTTTGCCGAGCTAGGGGTCCTTCATGCAGTTGCCGACGGAGTTTCCGAGAACCGAGATTGGGTTCAATCGACGCATCCTACTGCGGAGGTCTACGAAGATAGTGACAGACTCTTTGAGGTTGGAGGTTTTGATGCAGTTGCGATAGCGACCCCTCCTGCTACTCATCATTCCATTGCCAAAAAAGCGATGGAACTGGGTTACGACTGTTTTGTCGAAAAGCCGCTCACGTTGGAAGTTCATGAAGCTAGAGATCTAGTCAGAATCTCGGAGGAAACGGAGAAAGTTCTCATGGTGGGTCATCTTTTGATCTATCAACCGGCGATTTCCTTCATCAAAGAATTTCTCGAGGCTGGGAAGCTAGGAAAAATCTACACTCTCACTCAGCGTCGCTCAAAGCTTGGGCGTGTGCGTCATGTTGAAAATGTTCTCTGGTCTTTCGGGGTTCATGACATCGCAGTGCTTCTTCACTTGGTCGGTGAGAGCCCCACACAGGTTCAGGGCTTTGGTCATGCTGGAATTACCGAGAAGATTGAGGATGATTTCCATCTTCACCTATCGTTCCCATCAGGTGTAAAAGCTAACCTCCACAATTCGTGGCTGTGGCCTCGTATTGAACGAGAGTTAATTATTACGGGAGAGAAAGGTATTCTTGTTTTTGATGAGCTTAAAGCCAAGGTATTCATTCACGATAAAACCGTTGCCGGAGATCTCTCTCATCAGGACAACGGAGAAAAATTAGTTTTTGAGGGTTCTTCTCAGCCCTTGAAAAATGAACTTACGCATTTCTTGGATTGTTGTGAAACGAGGGAAGTGCCAATTTCTGGACCAAGACATGCCCTGAATGCTGTCAAGGTTCTCGATATGGCTAGTAGAGAGTGATCATTTATGTCAGACGGCCAACGCCCTCGAAAATATGAATTCTCCGATTAAAACCTTTCCCTATTTCCGATTTTTTCTGTTGTTGCTCGGAACTTCTCTTGGGTCTGGGCAAGTGATGATCAATGAGTTTGCCGCTAGTAACCGAACACTGGAAGTAGTGTCTGGAAGTGACGCTACTCCTGACTGGATTGAAATTTTTAATGGTGGGACATCCGCTGTTGACTTGAGCGGTTGGTTTCTTTCGGATGATTTAGAGAATGCTGAAAAGTGGAAAATCCCTTCGGGCACTGTCATTGATTCTAAGAGTTACTTAGTTTTTAGTCTAGGCGATGATGGTGATCGTGCGGTCTTTTCTCTAAGGGCATTGGCGGGCTCCTGTCAGGCATGATCGGAGAACTAATCACGGACGAAGCGGTGCATCTGTCAGCCAACTTTACGCCAGCTGACGCGTCTGATGAGCAACTCGCAGTGGTGGTCATCACTTAAGACGGCTCTCCACAATACATTGAGATCATGAATCGAGGCAGGACGCTTATCGATCTCGAAGGTGGCCAGTTCACCGATGGTGTCACCTATGTCTTCGGTG
>JAHDGN010000021.1 GCA_020627645.1 Akkermansiaceae bacterium | reverse complement strand
GAGTAGAAATCGAATTTTCCAGGAGGACAAACTTCGTTCACATTAAAGTGCCATGGAGTATCAACGTCAAAACTCACCGCCCCACCCAAAACACAAAGCGAATTGGCACCCACATTGAAACCCCGATTCATAAAACTATTCCCATCCTCATAAACCAAAGAAAAGTTTGCCCCAGGGAAAAACGGCCCACCTCTCGCGATCTCACCACCAACAAACTCCCTTGCCCCAACAAACAAAACCCACTCATCAGCCGCGGCGGAGAAACTCCCGATATATTCGTCAGCCGACCCCGCCCCGAACAATGCCAAACTGTCCGATTGAGCACTCTGAGCAACACTGACCTCATGAATCTCACCAGTTGAAGGGTGAAAAAATTTAAAACGCTCGTCAAACCCCCCATCCGCAATCTGCACTGCTGCCAACTGCTGATCGATAATTCGACTCCATCTACGAGCCGCTAATTCAATCGCAGAGCGTGCCTCGACATGATCAAAAAAACCACTGGTATCATACCGATAATCAACCCTGATCTTCACCCCTTGGGCCATCTGACAAATAAACGTCGCCGAAAGCAGAAGCCACATCCTCATCATGAAAAGATAATACAATCCAACGCTTCATTCAAATGAAATCATCAATCACGAACAAAGATGAATCAGTTTATTTCGATGGTTCGTATTACTTAGCAAAGTAACCTTTCGCCGCACGAAACAAAACAACACCTCCACCAATAAAAAACAAACCAGGAAACCAAATCGAATACCCCGGCGCCTTCGTTTCATGCTCAAGGACAGCTACCTCAGGATTCTCAGGATTCACAAAAGCGGAGACCTTCATTCCAACCTTCCAACGATCAACCTCAGCCTCCACCACCGCCCTTTTCTTTAAAAATGGATTCTCGCGAAGACGGACCCGATCGTGCCTAAAAACGTCGTCGCCCCAGCGATACTCATAAACAATCCCATGAGAGTATTCAGCGGGTGAATGACCCGTATACCTCCGCTCGTCCACCTCTGAAACAACCACCACCGCTTCAACTTCCTCCCATTTTCTCGTTTCACTCGCCTTCTGAAACCCACCCCACAATAGAAAAACAAACAAAGCCCCAATAACGGACAAAAATACTCCGATGAATGCTAAATAAAGATAACCCCCAACGTTTCGATCACTCATCGTCGCCCAAATTAAACAGGAACAAAATTTCCCTCAAGACCAAGGCTTGCACGAAATCAAAAAACAGACCAAATAAAACCATGTCCACATTTGCCGAAACAATCATGTCAGACCTCAAAGAGGCCATGAAAGCCAAAGATGCCGTCGCTCTGACCACTCTCCGAGCCCTCAAAACAGCTCTCACAAATGCCGCTATTGACTCAGGAAACAAAGACAACATCGTGAGCGAACAAGATGCCATCTCACTGGTGAGAAAACAAATCAAGCAACGGCAAGATTCTATCGAACAATTCGAATCGGCCGGACGCCCAGAACTCGCCGAAAACGAGAAGGCCGAAGTCGCTGTCCTGGAAAAATATCTTCCAGCCGCGCTCTCACTCGAAGAAATTCAAAACATCGTCTCTAGTGCAATTCAAGAGACGGGAGCAACCAGCAGAGCCGAAATGGGAAAAGTCATGGGAATCGTGCAAGAAAAGGCACAAGGGCGGGCCGACGGCAAAACTCTTTCCCAAGAAATCATGAAACACTTAAGCTAAGTCAAAAATGCCAACTGCAGCCATCATCGTCGCTTCCGGATCAAGCCGACGGATGGGGTTTGACAAACTCGCTGCCCCTCTTGGAGGAAAAACAGTCCTATGGCATAGCGTCAAAACATTTTGCGAAATCGACGCCATCTCTCAAGTCGTCGTTGTGACTCCCCCAGAACGATTTGACCTCCTAAAAGAACTCGGAAGCAAAATCATCAGAGTCGACGGGGGTTCAGAAAGATCCGATTCTGTCGCCAAAGGCCTTCAGGCACTGCCCCCCGAAACCACCCACGTCGCAATTCACGACGGCGCACGCCCCCTCGTGACTGGTGAAGCTGTCGCCAGAACCATTTCCAAAGCAACAGAATGTAAAGCGGCTGCTCTCGCCAGAAAAGTCACTGAAACCTTAAAACGAGCCACCACGAATCAGCTCATTGCCGAATCTGTCGACAGGGAAAACCTCTGGATCATGGAAACCCCCCAAGTTTTCTGCTTCGAACTCCTGTCAAAAGCCTACTCAAAGATTCAGCAAGGAGACCCCTCAATTACCGATGAAGTTTCCGCATTACAGACAATTGGGCATCAAACAACTCTCATCGAGAACCTCTCTCCCAATCCCAAAATCACTCTTCCTAGCGACCTAAAATTAGCCGAAATTCTTCTCCACAAAAGCGTTCCTCCAATTACATAAGATCCTCAACTTTTCTCTTTTCTCAATGAAGAGACAAACCTAGCTTTCGCCCATGTCATCCGGAATCAGCGTGATCTGTGACCCCGAAATTGAAGACCTCGATGGATACTACCAAGAGTTAGGTGAGTTTTACGAACAACTCAGTCTGATCCTCAAAAGCGAGGGATGCAACATTCTCCCCTACCTCTTTTGCCCAGAGAGTGATCTCAGCGAGGACGAAATCAATTCAGGTGAGCATACCGCGGAAGAACAAGAAATTGTCTCGATAATCTCGACTGATGACTTCCACGACGCCGACGAAGTCTATGAAGAAATCACAACCGCGCTCGACGTTGTTCGCAGCCTAGAGGACGAAGTCCCCACAGCACGCAGAGCCGGGCTGATCTCTGACCTCGAAAACCTAACTGAAGAACTGGAAATTCCTGTCGAAGAAAAGGCAAAAGTTCAACTCCTCAGAGGATAAGAATATCAGTATCTTGAATCACTGAAACACATCCTAATCAAACGACGAGTCAGTCATTCGTTTGGCCCCTCTTCCTCGCAAAGTTTTGCCCTTGTGAATCATCGTAAATTTGCCACCCGTCTCTTCCGCAATTTCCAAAAGCTGAGCAGCAGGACTCCCTGGTAACTCAAATGCGATTGTATCGATCGGAACACGATCTGGGTTGATCTCATCCATCTCCAACACCACCTCATCTCCATCAGTCGGCTGACCGTCCGACAAAAGATAAACGATGTCGGGCCTTGGGCTCATCGTGAACGCCATTTTCAACGGTGGATACCAATTCGTTCCCCCCTTAGCCGGCATCCTCTTGACGCTCTGAATCAAAGAATCTTTCTGGCGACTCGTCGCAGGATACCAATTCACTTCAGGAGGTTTCCCATTCCCTTTCCAACCTTTGTGGTGGGGCTCAGGATCGTTAATATCAGCAGTCCATGCCGTCGTTGAAAAAAAGATTACCGTCACATTCATCCCTCCAGGCAGTTCTTTAATGGATCGAACAAGCTCCTTCTTCAAAGCCTGAATCCGCGTTCCACCACCGCCCTCAGCATCCGAATCCATCGACCCAGAAAAATCGACACAAAAAACCACATTCCTCCCCTTTCTCCTAGTTCCAAAGAAATTAGCACCCCCGCCACCATCTCCATCCCCATCCCCAAGACCGAACCCTACCCCAAAATCTTCCTCCAAACCAAAGGTGGCGTCTGGCACCGTAATCTCAGGAATTGGGACGGCAACCGGACTAACAACATCAGTTGCCAAAACCTTAGCCATTGATGCACTTGCTCCAGGAGGCTTCGGCTTGGAAGTTTTCGATACCTTCTTTGCTGCCAAAGGAGGATCTGTCTCCTCCGCAGGTAGCTGATAAGCCACAATTTGAACAGAGGTGTTTCCAATCGGCAACAAAGCAATCACCGCCAAAATTGCCAAGATAATGAACACCCCAATCAAAGCCGTAAAAACACACTGCAATGCCTCTTTCCGACGCTGCTTCAAAATAGCCAATCGTGTCGCCTGGTTTCGAGCCGACAAATCAGCTTCATCGTGTTCTGTGACGTAGATCTCGCTCATACGATTCTTAAACCTTACCTATCGTGATATTTGTTGGCCAGGAGATTTCAAAAAATCAAATCACAAGACCACTCCCTATCATATATCAATCTTGCCTCCAAATCACGAAAAAACCTGTCCAAACGGGAAAAGCTGAAGGGCAAAAAAAGAAAAACCTCCTCCCAAAATCCCGGGAGAAGGTTTTCAAAGAGATCAGAACAAACTGATCATTTCTTGACCTTAAAATGAAAGGAACCTCGAGCTTTTCCGTCCTCTAGACGGTTATAAATCGTGACCTCTTCGAATTGTTTGAACGCACGAATAACTTTCTTCACCATCGGCAAATTCTTTTTGAATTCTTCGCGAACAAACTCATTTTCAAAAATTTCGGTCGCATTCCGATCAAGGAGCTTCACCCATGACCCCGCATAATCACCGAGGCCAGCAAGATTGAATTTTGTGTAGGAACCAGTCCGCTTTTCGCCGGCAGCACCTCCTTTAAGTTTAGACTCAATCTGGGAAACAAAGGTCTGTGATGTTCCAAAATAGAAGTTCTTCTCAGATATACCAATAACCGGACGTGCATCATCAGTCGTGAAAGGAATCGGAGTTGTGTGAAATTGGATTCCATCCACCAACTTACTATCAACCGCTTGCATTGGGATTTTTGCCCCCCCTTGTTCACCCACCGACTTGAGAGCTGAAGTCACAGCCTTCTCAATTTTCTTCCATGATTGAGTGAGCTTCTCCTTGTTTTCAATTGAGGTGACATAAGCGACCCTTGGAGCCAAACCCTTCTCAATGATCGCTGCGGGTACCTCAGGCACCTTCGGCATCGTTCCCTTCAAATCGACAATGAAAGCACCTTCGTCTCCAACCGCATCAGCCCAATCACCCGATAGCGCATCCCAAATTGCTGCTAAATCTTTTGAGAACACTTTGTCAAACATCCCAAAAGGCTCTTTGAAATCATCGTCAACATCCATCTTGGAGATCCGACGAGCCATCAAATATCCAGCCTCACCAAGTGAATCCAACATCTCAAAAAGCGTCCCCGAAAATTCCTTATTGATCCTAGAATTACTCAGGAACAACAGATCATCCATTTTCTCCAACACACTGAAATCAAGAGCCTTTTCATGATTCAATGCCGGCAAGTTAGACCATCCGTGAGACTCCAACTTAAATCCATCTTCTAAAAAACCAACACTCACTCCTCCACTCCAATCGGTCATTTTGTAGAGCTTACCCTCAAGCTTGGCGGCATATCCCAGCAAGGCCTGAACATCACGGGTCTTACCAAAAACCTTTGTCTTGGCGAGCCCCTCCTTCACTCCGACTAAGAGTGATCCAACAGACTCCTGATTTTTGTAGAGCTTCTTCATCGCCTCATCCTCCCCAAACACCAAAAATCGAATGTCTTTGTCCCCATAATTTCTTCGCACAACAGACATTTCAGGATGCCCTGCCAATGACTTTTTCGCAGTCGGGGCAAACTTTAGCCCATCCAAAGACCCTCCAAGATAGATAAACACATATTCCCCTTTCACCCCGGTCACAATATTGAGGTTTTTCTTCTTCAGAAGTTTGAAAATTTTCTGGAGGTTCGCCTTCCCCCCCACTGCTTCTTCCATCTCTTTCTGGTCCTCTTTGTCAATCGATTCGACAAGCTTCTTGCCCAGGACACGAATGCCCGAAACATCAACCCCCGCCTTTTTCTCCTGAATCAACTCTACAGGAGCATCTTCATTCCCACCCATCATCATCATCATACCTCCAATCATCTGAGCAAATTGCTCCCTCATCTCTAGATTACTCACACGAAACCCAATCGTGACCGGAGGCATCTCAGCATTTTCAAGAAGCTTTAGGGCCTCCTCAGGATTTTCAAAAATTGACGACAGAATCTCTTCAGGCCCCATCTCATCAACGTCTTCCCCGCTAAACACAGCCGCCAATTGATCAATCAGCATGCGGCCTTGAAAGTAATTTGAAATCTTGCCCGCTTCAGTCAAATACTGCCCCTGCTCTCCAGATTGATCCCCAAACAAGAAAAAGATCTCCTGACCCACAACGGCCTTAAATTGCTGAAATTCCTCACTCTCGTCCAAATCATCTAAATCCATCCCCTCATCTTTCATCCATTGAGCCAGAACCCGACCCAGCTTAGTCCGCTTAACCCGTTGATACATATCGTATCCACCAATAATCGACAAATAGCCCTCCGCGTCAGCCGGAGCATGGGCAGCAAACCCTAATTTTCTAGCCACCTTAGCGAACGGCTTCGCCTTGACAGGTGCCTCCGCCTGAATCGGCTCCGTCAAAGATTCACCAGCTACCGGAAGTAGCATCGAGCCCCCGACAACTAAGGGCAGAATTTTCTTACTTATTTTCATAGGACCTAGGGAATCTAACCACCAAGAATCCAATTGGGAATTACAAACACCTCCACATTTTACACATCAAGGCGACCTTGAACCAAAAAACAACCATCTAGACATTCATTACAGTTGCGATTTTCAGTAAATAGTGAAAATTGGGGGTGACGCCATGACCTCAAAAACCTCCTCGATCGACCCCAATCTCTTCCCCTTCGATCTCGTCAAACCTCATATCGAAAAAGTCGAATCCAGAATCGCCCAGCAAGTTGAACAATTTGACCCCAATGTTCAGCCTTACATTGACTACATCTGTGATACCAACGGCAAACGAATTCGTCCGGCCCTATCCATCCTATCAGGCGGTGCGACCGGTCCACTACTTGACGCCCACCTGGACCTTGGCGTGATTCTGGAACTCATTCACATCGCAACTCTCGTTCACGACGATATCATCGACGGAGCAACCGCGAGACGCAACGTTCCCACCGCCAACTCAAAATGGGGAAACGGAATGGCCGTTCTCCTTGGCGATGCTCTTTTCTCTCACGCTCTCAAATTATCAACCGACTTCGACAATCTTGTTCTCAGCCGGGCGATCAGCCTTGCAGCTCGAGAAGTCTGCCAAGGAGAAATCCTCCAAACACAACGACGTTTCGACCTCAATATCACTAAAGACGACTATTTTAAGATGATTGAAATGAAGACAGGCGCCCTTTTTGCCGTCGCTTGTCAGCTCTCTGCTGTCCTATCAGATGCCTCTGAAGGCACTTGTGACTCCATGTATGCCTACGGCATGAAGCTTGGAACCGCTTATCAAATCTATGACGACGTCGTCGACCTCATCGGGTCAGAAGAACAAATTGGAAAAACCCTCGGCACCGATCTCGAAAAGGGGAAACTAACCCTTCCCATCCTCAACCTTCTCGAAAGAGCAACACCCACTCAGCGCGAAAAGTTATCAAAGCGAATTATCGAACAACAACCTCTCGATCTCTCAGTAATCGCGGGCATCGCCGACTACGAGGGCGCAATGGCAGATGCCATACAAACCGCCACCGACATCCTCGAGGAAGCTCGAGCCGCCCTAACTGTCCTAAATACCTCCGACTACTCCACCGCCCTCCACAACATCACCAAGTTTGTCGACCAACTTCTCACAAACTGTAAGTGACTCGCAAAGAGGCTTTTCTCAGACGCAATCTCCGATAGCCTCCCGCCACCATGGACGATATCAAAATCACAATCCAAACCAGCAAAGGCGACATCAACATCACTCTTTTCCCTGACGATGCGCCCATCACCGTCACTTCGTTCCTTAATCTCGCTTCTCGCAATTTCTACGACGGCCTCTCATTTCATCGAGTGATCGACAATTTCATGATCCAAGGTGGCTGCCCGCTAGGCACAGGAACCGGAGATCCAGGTTACAAATTTGAGTGCGAATGCAAACCTCACCGTAAACACGACAAACCCGGAATTCTCTCAATGGCCAATGCAGGCCCCAATACCAACGGCTCCCAGTTCTTCATCACCCATCTTCCGACCCCTCACCTCGACGGAAAACACACCGTATTTGGCGAAGTCACTGAAGGTCAGGATGTTGTGAACTCCATTGCAGGTGGCGACCTCATCAAAACCATCACCATTCACGACTCCACTGAAGAGCTCTTTACCTCGAACCAAAACCGTATCAACGACTGGATCGCTGGCTAAATCGACCCCTAAATTAACCTTTAGCAACCCCTATCTACTCGCCCGTGGATGGGGGTCATTGCTTCTCAGCAAAAGTCGATCGCTTTGCATTAGTCTTGCCGCTCCCTCCCCGTCCGGCTATGTCCCCCCTCGAATCACTTTCATTATGGAGTCTGCCACCAGCCCAAACATCGCACCCCTCGACTTCGCCGGTTCCCCTGTGAACAAAACCCTCACAAGCGATCAAAAAATCGACTACTACCGTCTCATGACGCGCATTCGATCTTTTGAACGCGAGTCTCTCCGACAGTATCAAGGGGGAAAAATGGGAGGATTTCTTCACCTATACATCGGCCAAGAATCTGTCGCCGTCGGCGCAGCCTCTCTCATGGGTGACAACGACCACATGATCACCGCCTACCGCTGCCACGCCCACGCTCTTGCGGTGGGCATGTCAATGAACGAGTGCATGGCCGAACTCTTCGGAAAAGCCACTGGATGCTCAAAAGGAAAAGGGGGATCAATGCACTTTTTCGCTCCCGACAAAAATTTTTGGGGCGGTCACGGGATCGTAGCAGGACAAACCCCACTCGGACTCGGATTGGGTTATGGACTGAAATACAAAGGACTCGAAGGAGCTGCTCTCTGCTTTCTTGGTGACGGAGCTGTCAACCAAGGCGCCTACCACGAATCCCTCAACCTTGCAGCCCTCTTCGAAATTCCCGTCGTTTACATCATCGAAAACAATGGATATTCGATGGGAACATCCCAAAAACGCTCATCCGCTTTCAAAGACTGCTTAGCTCAGCGAGCCGAAGCCTACGACATGGATTGGGACCTCGTAAATGGCGAAGATCTCTACGAAATCCGAGCAAAACTGGGAATCGCAATGGAGCGCGCACGAAAGCAATCACGCCCGTCTATTTTGGAAATTTCTACCTATCGCTACTACGGACACTCCGTGGCAGACGCCCGCGCCACCGAATACCGGTCACCAGAAGAGATCCAAAAATACAAAGAACATCACGATCCCATTAGCCTCTGGAAACAAAGACTGATCAAAGAAGGCATCCTTACCGAAGAATCTGCCAAAGCAATCGACAAGGAAGCACGCAAGGAAGTCTCCGAGTCCGTGAAGTTCGCCGATGAATCCCCAGCCCCAACCGCAAATGACATCATCGATGACGTCTACTGGGAAACCGATAACAATACCGAAGCCTCCAAAATTGGCCGACACTTTTTCAACGACTAATCCATCCTAAACACCCACATACAGACATGAGAGAAATCGAATACCGCGACGCCCTCAACGAAGCCTTCGACGAAGAACTCGCCCGGGACGAAAACGTCGTTCTAATGGGTGAAGAAGTCGCTCAGTATAACGGAGCCTACAAGGTCACCCGAGGCCTCTGGGAAAAATGGGGAGACAAAAGAGTCGTCGACACACCAATCTCTGAGGCTGGCTTCATTGGCATGGGCATCGGAGCTTCCATGCTCGGCATCCGCCCCGTCATGGAACTCATGTTCTGGTCATTCCACTCCGTCGCTTTTGACCAACTCGTCAACAACGCTGCTTGTGTCCGCTACATGGCCGGAGGATTGATCAACGTCCCCATCGTCATGCGTGGACCAGCCAATGGAGGCACCAATGTAGGGGCAACACACTCCCACACCCCCGAAGGCCTTTTTGCCGCCTTTCCAGGACTCAAAGTCTGCTCCCCAGCAACTCCCGCCGATGCCAAGGGGCTCATGAAAACAGCAATCCGCGACAACGATCCAGTCTACGTCATGGAAAATACCCTCCTCTACGGCAACAAAGGACCAGTTCCAGACCCAGCTGAAGGTGATTTTACGATCCCCCTTGGGAAGGCTGACATCAAACGAGAAGGATCTGACATCAGCCTGATTGCCCACGGCCGAAGTGTTCTGCACGCCCTAGAAGCAGCAGAAAAACTCCAATCTGAACACAACATCAATGCAGAAGTTGTAGACCTCAGGTCAATCCGACCTCTCGATCAAGACGCCATCATCAATTCAGTGGTCAAAACCAATCGAGCCGTCCTGGTCGATGAGTCGAAACCATTCTGTGGAGTTTCCGCGCAAATTGCCACTCTCATCCAGGAACACGCGTTCGATCACCTCGACGCTCCAGTCAAGCGAGTCTGTACCATTGATGCACCGGCGATTTACTCGCCCCATATCGAAGACGAACAACTCCCCAACGCCCGCAGAGTCGTGGAGCAGGTACTAACAATCGCCTGATATTTTTAAAAAGTCTCTCGACAACCCATCAGATCATTTGATTTCATCTCCGGAGTCTTAGGAAACCGCACTAACACATGAAAAAATTCACTTCGCTTCTACTGATCGCCCTTCTCGCTGGTATGCTTCAATCTTGCTGCAGCCTTGGTGGCCTCGCAGGCTGCTGCAACAAGAGCGGCAAAATCGTTAAGGTTGGTTGCGAAAATAAGAATTACGTCGACCAGGAAGTCACCCGCTACAAAACAGTCAAGAGGCTCGTTTACCCGACCGGTAAAGGCTCAAAAGGCGGAGTTCCTTACGAGGTCGACGAGCAGGTAGCTTACACAGACACCGTCCGTGTCGAAGTCAAAGGTGCCGTTTGCGGATCAACGTATTGCCCAGCTAATGACGATTGCGGTATCGTGAGCCCAGCCGTTCTCAAGCGGGCTTCTGCCCAAGGTTGGTCTGGTGAGCCACACATCGGCCTCATTCCAACAATGAAGGTTCTTGCCGACTAAAGCTGCTGAGAATGCAAAACAGCTTTTTGAACGCACCCTGCTTCGGCTCGGTGCGTTTTCTTTTACCTTTGTCCTTCCTTTTGATAGTCGCGGCCTGCCAACAGCCCAATCATCAGCCCACCAGAAACGTCATCCCCAACCCGACCCAATCCCCCTCCAAACACTCATTCATCGGCCTTCCAATCGAGTTGGCCTCTTCCAAAGCCGACAAGCAACAGCTTCGATGGCGGATCGTGAACGTCGATGGTCAATCTCGCCCCGTCACAAAGGACTATCGCCCCAACAGACTGAATTTCAGCGTGAACAAGGGAATTGTCACCCAAGTCACCAAGGGCTGAGATTGCCAACTTCGTCCTCAGAAAAGGTCAGCGCCCAATAAAACCGTGCCTGGTCCAAAATGCCCTGAGATCATCTCTCGAACCCTTAAACACATTTCTTTCCAAAGGCCGATCCATATTCCCAAAGTATCTAGGAAACCGAT
Organism: Akkermansiaceae bacterium; assembly: GCA_020627645.1. GTDB lineage: Bacteria > Verrucomicrobiota > Verrucomicrobiia > Verrucomicrobiales > Akkermansiaceae > SW10. The sequence goes on along the minus strand of JAHDGN010000021.1, from coordinate 7,278 downwards.
ACCGGCCATGATGATAAACCTTTGGTTTTGAACGCCCCCCTTCCCATTCCACCCCACCATATTGCCACATCGTCCAATCTGACCACATACGATACTGCTTCACCAACCCTCTTGGATTCCCAGGAGCTGAAAAAATAGGTCCGTCACCACTCGTGTTCGAATAAAGAGCCAACCAATAGGGCGCCCTCCTTAACTTCGACCTGATTCGCGAGTTAGCCGCACGAGTCTGCAATTTCAACTCCTGACTATTCTCCAAATAAGCCACCGGTATGACCCCAGTTCGTTCCTCAACTCGATCCATGAATGCCACAATCTGAGAAAGAGACAAATCCCCATCATAATCACCACACAACAACAAGGGGGCGACACCCGCAGGACGGCGAGCCGCCAACCACTTTGCACGATTTACAAATTGGTCCGCCTGGCTCCTGATACTCCGATGCTTCTGAACTCGATAATACACCCCAGCTAGCAATCCAGCCCGGTCAGCTGACTTAATAAAGTTGGCACACTTGGTATCCAAGTTCCCACCTTTCCCAGCCCTCGCAATCAAACCCTGGGCCCCATTGGCGCGCAAAGCGGACACATTATACTGCGTGTAGCCTCTCCCCGACCTCTGCCTCTCTTTGGGATCATAGGCAGAAACATTGATGATCTGCTGCAACCCTTGCCCCCGACTAGGCACTGCAGCCTTTCCCCCACCAGATCGAGAATCAGATCCACCGCACTGAACCAACAGAAGCAACACCGGTAAAAACAAAATCTTTCGCACGACAACCAACAATCTACTTCTGTTCCAATCTCCTTCAACGACAATTCCTTCTTGGAGCACCATCACCTCTTCAAAAACGCATAAAATCCCGATTGCACCCCCTCACTTCTCATCCAAACTAACGCCATGATCCACTTCGAAACTCTTGGCCATGAAAACAACGAGCCTCTCGTATTTCTGCATGGTTTGGGAGCCGGTGCCGCTCAAACAACTTCTGCTCTCACCCAACTCAACAACCACTTTCTCATCGCCCCCGACATGCCCGGTCACGGCCAGTCAAAAAACTTCCCCATTGATCAATTCTCCTTTAACCACTTCGCCGACCGCGTCATCGAACTCATGGACTTCCTTGGCATCGAAAAATCACACCTTGGCGGTCTCTCAATGGGCTCCGGTATCACCCTGAACCTAACTCTTCGCTACCCCGAACGGGTCAAAAGCATCATCCTTCTCCGCCCCTCTTGGCTCAATTCCCCTAAACCATCCCACCTTGAGCTAGTCGCCCGCGTCCACCGTGGCCTAGATGATTCTGATCCCGCCTTTCAAGCTCTTCACGCGGCAAATCCCCCAGTTGCAAAATCGATCAGTGTTCTTTTTGGCACACCCGACACAGACATTCTCGAGAAAATGTGGCTCGATTGCCCCTTCACCTCTTTCGAGCAAATTCAACAAATTCAAAATCCCGCTCTCGTCCTCTCCAGCCCCAAAGACGACCTTCATCCGCAAGAAGTTGCCGATCAGATTGCCAAACACCTCAAAAACGCTACAACCGCCGTCCTTCCGGCACGATACTACGAACCGGATCAATATCAAACCGCTCTCAATCAACACATTAATCAATTCCTAAACTCAGGATCACAAAACGACTCACCACCGAACAAATCCTAGCCAACCTCAAAGCCAAGGTCGATGCACGCATCCCTATCATGATCTCATCGGCCGGAAGTGGACGTGTGGCGAAGCTCCAAGAATCCGCAGGAACCGATTGCATCAACACCTTCTCCGGAGCTCGCCTCAGAGCAAACGGCATGGGCACCATGTCCATGATGTGGCCCATCCTTGACTCCAACCGCCAAACCCTCGACTACACTCGTGAAGACATCATGCCTGCGCTCGACGGCAAAGCCTTCGTCTGTGCCTGCCTCAATGCTAACGACCCCCTCAAAGACATGCGAATGGTTCTTCAAGAATGCCTCGATATGGGAGTCCAATCCGTCTCGAATATCGGACCATCGATCTCCTACATCGACCATGACTCCGAGATCTTCAAAGTGATGACTTCCGCTGGCATCACCCTCCAGAACGAAATCGACATGCTCATTCTAGCCAAAGAAGAAATGAACATGGTCTCAATCGGGCTCGCTTTCACCGAAGAAGACTCCTACGCAATCTGCGAACAAGCCAAACCTCACATCTTCTGCTATCACGCCGGAACCACTAAAGGTGGCATCAAAGGATACGACAACGGCATGACCATCGAAGAAACCGCCGAACAAACCGAAAAGGTTTATCAAAAGTGCCGCGAACTCTCTCCAGACACCATTCTTGTCGCCCACGGCGCTGCAATGGAGACTCCAGACGAAGCTCAATATATGCTCAACAATACCAGTGGCCACGGGTTTTGGACCGGTTCTTCAACCGAACGACTCCCGATCGAACGCGCTGTCACTGCTGCAGCCAATGAGTTTCGAGGTCTCACTTTCGACAAATAAACCCCCACCATAATCACTTCAGAAAAAGACTCCATCGATCCCATCGATGGAGTTTTTTTGACCCCATTCATGAAATCCCAAAAAATATTGAATGGAACCAAGAACCGCACCAGCCTCCCCCAACTTCATTCGGAAAAACAAATGAGAACCCAAAAAAGATTCAATCTCACTGCAAGCCTAGGATACCTCATCCTCTCCAACTTCGCCACCGCACAAAACAACGGCGACTTCCTAAACTCACTGACACACACTCCCTCAACCGGTTCCCCACTGGAAATCACAGGAGCAGCCAACCTCGGGTTAGCTCAAGGAAACGCTGACAGCCTCACCTATGCGCTCCAAATTTTGGGAACCTATGCCGAAGGAAACAATGAAGGCTACGTCGGCGCAGACCTCATCTACTCCGAGAATAATGGCACCGCCACCACAAACAGTTTTCGTCTGTATGGACAGTGGAACCGTTTGCTCACTGATCGACTGTACGCCGGAGGCTTTGGGTCTTACCTCACAGACAACATCGCTGACCTCAACTACCGATTCGATACCGGCCTCACTCTTGGATACCACCTCATCAAAAACGACCAATCAACCCTCTCCTTCGAAGTTGGCCCTGGATACTCTTGGGAAGATCAAGGCGGCTTCTCAGACAACTACCTCTCCCTGCGCTTCGCTCAACGTTTTGAACACCAGCTTTCCGCGAACTCAAAACTCTGGCAGTCAGCTATTTTCACGCCCGAAGTCGATGACTTCGACAACTACCTTCTAGTCGCCGAGGCCGGGATTGATACACTCCTCTCCTCCCAATGGTCTCTTCGCACCTCCGTTCGCTTCCAATATGACAACACCCCCGCAGCTGGACGAGGTGAAGACGATCTCACCCTTCTCACCGGGCTCTCATACTCGCTCGGCGGATTTCCTGATCCAGCGGACCCAGGCCGGATGACTCTCAAACCCGATGCCGCTGGACCAGAAGCCATTCAGACAGGCTGGTCAACGACCGGATCAATTGGATTGGCTCTCGCAAAAGGAAACTCCGACAGCATCGCAGTGAGTGCCGCCCTTGATAGTGCCTACCGCCAAGAGCGAAACGAAACATTCCTCAGCGCCGCCTACACCTTCTCAGAAAACAACGGCAATACCAGTGCGGACTCAGTTCGCGCTTCCATTCAACACAACCAGCTTTTGACGGGCAAATTCTTCGCAGGTGCTAATATTGGCTACCTCCGCGACGAAATTGCAGATGTGTCCTACCGATTGACGCCAGCCATCACAGCCGGATACTATTTGATCAAAAATGACTCGATGACGCTGAGCCTAGAGGCAGGGCCAGGATTCACATTCGAAGAAATCGGGGGAATCTCAGATGACTTCTTCAGCATCTATGCGGCACAAAAATTCACCTGGGAGCTTAATGATCGAATGACCCTGAACCAAAGCATTGTTGGCACTTTCGATCCCTCCAACAGCAATAACTATTTTCTAGTCGCTAACGCCTTCCTCGATACGGACATCACCTCCAACCTCGCTTGGCGTCTCGCTGCCAGTTATGTCTACGACAACACCCCAGCTACCGGCTTTCAAGAAGACGACACCACCCTCACCACCGGAATCACCGTAAAATTCTAATCTCTTGCTAGCCCAGATATTTCATGAAGCAGTCTGAGTTCGCCTCAGATCATTGAATTTCAGTAGGCGGACGCCGATTTCGAGGAATGACTGAATGCACATTCTGTCTTTCCTCGAAATCAAGGACAACAACCTGAAATTCGATGAGATGGGACGAAATCGAGCTGGGCTCATGAAATATTCTGGCTAGCTCTTTCAACCGGTCCCGCTATCCGCAGGGCCGGTTTTTTGTGGGAAAACCAGAAAACAAATTTTAAACAACCCCCATGGAGAAAACAAAAACCTCAGGAACTCCCTGGTGGCAACTCACCCTCCTAATCTTTGCCTTTGCGATCATTGCCTTCACTCTCGCCTGCAGTCCCAAACTGCACCTTCTCCACAATGGAGATAGCCTGATCCACATTCTCGCCGCAAGCGAAGACTGGACTCCCTACTACTGGGGGCAAGACCGCCTCGGCATGTTCTACTCCCTCTTTGGAATCCCAATTTCATCACCACTCAACAAATTAATCACGCTCTGCTCCATCCAAATCTTCATTGCCCTCCTCACTTTTCCAGCTCTCACCCAGTGGCTTTGGAACAAAAAATCTGCATGGAAATTTGGAGCGGTCACAGCCCTAGTCTTCGCCTCTTGCATCCCGACACACTCTCTTTTTCTATCCGTCGTCGAGCACCCCGAATATACCGGGAGCATCCTCCCAGGAGTCCTTGGACTTCTCATTTACGATCACTCAAAAAAATACCGCCTTTGTTGCCTTCCTCTTTTCCTTCTAGCCACCTGGGTGAACCTCACCATTCCCATCTTTCTAGGAATCCTAGTTCTTTTTCGGCAACGATTCACTCCAACTCCCCTACGAAACTTTTTAGAACTGGGAACCCTGCTCGTTTTCTCACTCCTCGCAATCTTACTCCCAACCAAACTTTTTGTTTCATCCCAGGTCCAAACATCCACCGGCATCAATGATTTCCATTCGATCGTCACCGGCAATCTAATGCTCTGGAAACACGCCGCCATTTTCCTTCCAATTCTTCTCAGTGCAGGAATCGCCTCGATCGTCACCGGATTTAATTGTGCCAAAAAAATGAACCGAGCTCCGTTTCTGATCATCGTCTTTTCCGCCCTCACTTTCACCTTCTTTTTTTCGCTCTTGAAACACGTGGGAGATCCCTACCATGGAGGATATCGAGCCTGTTACCAAGTCACCTCAACCCTTCTCATCTTCACTCCTATCGGTTGGGTCATTTCTCATTTCCTCTCGAAAACAAACCCCAAAACTCGAACGATAATCGCCCTAATCCCGATTGTCATTATCGGACTCCGCCACGGCCCACCCAGCCCCCAACAAGTTCTTTCTTCACTAGACCAAAGATACGGCAACACCTGTCGCAGCATCATCGATCAAAATGCCACCCATATCGGCGGCATTTCATGGTTTATCTATGACCACCTGTTTCACTGCCAGATCATCCTACACCAAAACAATGATTCCCGAAAAATTTACGCATTTGGCTTCCGAGACTCCGCCCACAAACGCCATTGGAAAAACAAAAACATCGAAGAATTTTTAGTCGCCCTCCCAAGCCCCTACGACCTCGAAGAAGATCACTTCCTTCTCAACCGGCCTTTCAAAAACCATAAGCTAGACCCCGTTCCTTTTTCTAAACTCCATTCTGTGACCACCCATAAATTGATCCCTTGCTCGCCTTCACCAAAAAATTGAAGTCACCAACAATTGCTCATACCCGGCTCATAAAATCGAAATCATTCATCTTTTTCATTCGTATTCTTTCTCAAATCTCATCTTATTCAAAAAGATCGATCAAGAATTCGACATGAAAACCATTCTCTTTCTGACCCTACTGACACTCGCCCATCTGGTTAAAGGCAAACAACAGCCTAACATTCTCATCATCATGTCGGACGACATGGGATATTCAGACCTAGGATGCTACGGCGGAGAAATTAAAACCCCCAACCTAGACAAACTCGCTCACAACGGACTTCGCTACACCCAATTCTACAATACCGGTCGATGCTGCCCAACCCGGGCCTCTCTCCTCACAGGGCTCTATGCACACCAAGCAGGCATGGGACATATGACCGGAAACTATGGCCTCCCTGGCTACGAAGGAGAACTCAACAAAAAATGCCTCACCATTGCTGAAGCACTGAAACCGGCCGGCTACCAAAACTACATGATCGGCAAGTGGCATGTCGCCCGAAATATCAAATTCGACGGCCCTAAACACGCCTGGCCTCTACAACGTGGCTTCGACAAATTTTTTGGCACCATTCACGGAGCAGGCTCTCTCTTCGACCCCGTTTCACTCACCCGTCAAAATACCCAAATCACTCCTGACAACGACCCCGAATACCAACCAAAAGGCACCTGGTACTACACCGATGCCATCTCAGACAATGCAGTCACATTCCTCCACCAACATCACGAAAACCACGGAGATCAACCATTCTTTGCCTATGTGGCCTACACCGCCGCCCATTGGCCCATGCACGCCCTCCCTAAAGACATCGCCAAATACAAAGACAACTACGACAACGGCTACAACCATACCTATCAAAACCGGCTCAAAAAAATGACCCAACTTGGGCTCATCAAACCAACCTGGAAAATCCCAGGACCCGTCGGAGACTGGGACAACATCAAACTCAAAGACTGGGAATCTGCACAAATGGAAGTCTATGCCGCCATGATCGACAATATGGACCAAGGCATCGGTCGCATCATTCAAGCTCTCAAAGAAACCGGACAATTTGAAAACACCCTCATCCTATTTCTCCAAGACAATGGCGCTTGCGCAGAGGAATTTGGCAACCTCAAAAGCGTCGGGCCAGTCGAACGCCCCCCAAAACCAACCCTCCCCCCCATGGGAAAGGACGAACTTCAAACACGGATGATCCCAACCCAATCCCGCGACGGATACCCGCTTCGACGCGGCCCCGGAGTCATGCCAGGTCCTCCAGAAACCCAAATTGGCTACCACGAAAACTGGGCCAACGTCTCAAACACACCCTTCCGTGAATACAAACAAAAGGTCTACGAAGGCGGCATCTCATCACCTCTGATCGCACATTGGCCCGCCGGAATCCAAAAAACCAACCAATGGATCCACGATCCCACTCACCTCATCGACTTCATGGCTACCGCC
>JAHDGN010000020.1 GCA_020627645.1 Akkermansiaceae bacterium | reverse complement strand
CAACGCAAAGCTATGGCCGGCTTCCGCATACCTTTTCCGCACATTCAGATTAAAATGCGGCCGACTCGCCATCGCCAAAATATCTCCAGTATGCGGATCAACCACCAAGATACTCCCCTTCTCAGCCGCATAAGCATCACATGCCTTCTGCAACTCATCTTCCACAATCTCCTGAATCCCCATGTCCAAGGTCAGCTTGACATCCTTCCCCATAATCGGAGGCCTAATTTGCGCCGCCGCTGTCAGATAGACCAAACCATTCTCATCCCTCTTCAACTCCCGTTCACCATCCCGCCCCGCCAAAAATTCATTCATCGTCCGTTCAATGCCAGACTCGCCCTTCCCCAAATAATTCTGAAAACCAATCAAATGAGGCGCAAAGGTAGGCATCGGATAATACCTCCGCTGCGTCCGCTCAAAACTAAACCCCTGGATCCTACGCTTCTCCAATTCACCCTCAATTCTCCTCGCTAAATCCTCCCGAATCCCCTTCTTCACCACCACCCGGGTTCGCCCCGACCTCACTTTGGCCAATAACTCTCTCGACGGCATCCTTAACTCCCGCCCAATCACCTCCACCGCATACTGCAAATGCTCCTCAATGACCTCCTCCTTTTCCAAGCGATTGACCACTTGAGTCCTCGCCCTCGACAACATCTCCCTCTGCTCCGCCTCACTCAGCTGCTTCCAACCATTCTCCTGACTGGCATACCGATGCGCCACCGCTCGAGTCAAAATGGAATCAGTCCGCAAATGATTCAAATCGGCCACCAGTGTTGCCTCCGGACGGTTTTGAGCCAATACAGTTCGATTCCGATCCACAATCAGCCCTCGACTCGCCGGAATCACTTCATGCAAAGGAAATCTCGGAATCGGAGATTTATCAGACAACTTCCGATCCCAAACCTGCAACGTAATTAACCGCACCGATAACGCACTCAGCCCGGTCACCAAGACCAGGCATACAACGAATGCTCGACGTTTCAGTGCTGCTTCCATCATCTATTCTCGAGACGCAATCACACCATCAGCGCCAGGAACCTCACCAGGTTCCCGATACACTTCGACACGATGTATCTCTCTCAAAGGTGAACCCATCTCCGCCAATTGCTCGCGAAGCCGATAATAACTCAACAAATCATCCACATCAGACTGATGCAACGTGATCGATACCCGATGCTCATCCATCCGCTTTTGCACCTTAGAAATTTCACGTCGCACCGTGATCTGCCGATTTTTCAAAACGGCATAACTAATCCCACCCGATGACAAAATCACCAACGCAATCAACATCAAAACCAATGCTGGAGTTCCAATATTTGAAGTTCTCTTCTTTCGATTCATCTTAAAAAATGTTCAGTCTATTCTCCTTTCAATCCGCTCAACCACCCTCAACCGCGAACTCCTCGATCGCGCATTCCTCTTCACCTCCACTCCCCCCGGAGCAACACCCTTTCGAGTCAGTAGTCGATACACCCACTCCGGATTCGGACGAGCCTCCGGCCACTCCGGACGATCAATCTCCTTCTTCGCCCCATCCCGAAAAGCCACCTTAACCATCCGATCCTCCAAACTATGAAAGGTAATGATCGCCAACCTTCCTCCAACCTTCAACAAACGCGGTGCAAACTCCAAAAACCTCCTCAACTCCCCCAACTCATCATTCACCTCCATCCTCAAAGCCTGAAAAACCTTCGTCGCCGGATGAGTTCTCCCCCTCCGCCCCATTAACTTTTCAATCCCATCAGCCAACTGCAAAGTCGTCTCAAACCTTCCACGAGCCCTCTCCTCCACAATCCACCCCGCAATCTTCCTTGCCGATTTTTCCTCACCCAAATCCCAAAACAACTGCCGCAACTCAGCCTCCCCCCAATCATTGACCAAATCCGCTGCCGTCACTTCTCCCTCCCCCATCCTCATATCCAGCGGACCATCAAACCGAAACGAAAACCCACGCTCACCCACATCCAACTGATGCGACGACACCCCCATATACAAAAGAATCCCATCCAACTCACCCCACCCACCCCTATCACTGCTCCATCTCACTAAACCTCCCCGCCACTGCCTCAAAACGATCCCCAAAATGCTCCAAACGCTCAGAAGCATAATTCCTGGCCTCTACATCTCGATCTATCCCTTTCACCCACGCGCCCCCTCGAAGCAAAGCCTCAGTATGACCACCCCCACCCAAGGTCCCGTCCACCAACAATTTTCCCTCCGTAGGCTCCAAATACTCCACCACCTCATCCAACAAAATCGATTCGTGATAAAATGGCATCTCATTCCCCTCCCCTCCGACACTCGCAAACCTCGCACCCTCTGCTCGAGCTGCAGAAGCACCTCCCCAGGCCCATCCCATCAGGCCCGTATGAATCTGGAAAGTCGTCGCCATCTCAAAATCTCCTAAAACCCCAACAAATCTGACAACTGTTCGTCTTCCGCTCTCGCCTTCTCCTCGGCCACCTCGACCGCCGCCCCATTCTCCGGTGTGAAAATTTCAAACAACTCCCCACGGCCCACCAACCTCACCGCCCCAGGTAAACTCAACCCCTCACCCTCAGCCAACGCCTTCGGAATCGATAACGTCCCCTGATCGTTCACCTTCGACTCAACCGCCGAACCAAACAAAATCCCACGTGCCCGATCCCTCTGCCTTGGCGTTAAATCCACCGCCGCGTCAATATCATCCAACTTCCGAGCAAAAGCAGTCTCCGTCAAAACTCGTAATCCTCGAATCCCTTCCACCTTCACTTTCACGAAATACACACTCTCACCAACCGGAGGACGCCAATCCACAGGCAATGAAAAACGCCCCTTCGCATCCAACTGGCGATCCAGGTGTCCCGAGCGTTGATGACCAATATTTCCCATAAATTCCCCCAAATGCGGGGCTCTTCGGTCACTAAAGTACACTGGAGGTCACTAAAGAGCAATCATAAACCCCTGATAATTAGCCATTCTAAAGCACCCATCCCCACCAACTCTAACAAACTCAACATCAATGAGTCAGCAAATCAAACCGGCCACCTCACCTCCAAAATTCATGCAAAATCACCCCCAAAATCACCAATGTCCCCAAGATTCCCACAATCAGACCGAAAACCGCCCGACCCATCCCATATTTTGGTCGATCAGTCTCCCGACTCCTTTTCAAATCCCGAATCGCAACAATCGACACGATCAGAGCAATCGGAGCCGGCAAAACCACCAAGCCAAACAACCCCAAATACCCCGCCGCAATCGCCCATCCGGACCGACCGACCGGTAGAAACATCCTCATCGCTGCGTCATCTCCTAACCGCTGGCTCACAGAATGTAGCTGAATCGGCGGATCTTGCCCCGGCGGCAGGGGCGGGGGAGCCTCATTCGAATTCATCACCCCCCGTATTCACCCCCTTCTCAATAGTCAAACCATCTCTTATCACCAACCACCAATACCCCAAAAATCAGTCCTCAATATAAGCCTTATGCCCCTCCTTCTTCAGCCCCTTCAGCTCCTTAGTCACCTTGCCTGCCTTCTCCTCATCTCCTTCGAGAAAAGCCAACTCCAACTCACAAAGCTTCACATAGCTCAACCCCACCAACCTACGGTAATCAGCCGTCGCTTTCGCCTTCGCCTTCCCATCCTTCAGGCTCACAAACATCTTGGGCAAATATTTCAGTGAATTCAAAGTCGCCACCTGCGCCTCTCTCACCAGCTTCACCTTATCATCCGCAGTTTTTGCCTTCCGCAACCCCTTAAGAGACTTCGAAACCACCTTCATCTCCTTCTCTAAAGGAGTTTTTTCCCAAAACCACCCCCAAAAATAACATCTTAATCATCTTAAAACTCATAGATGACAACTACTCCCCAGCCACCCCCTTTCTGTCAAGCACCAGCCTTGAAACTTGAATCTTCTCCCTTGAAACTCCCCCAATGCTCAAAGCCTTCATTTTCGACCTAGACGGCACTCTCGTCCACTCCCTACCCGGCATCGCCGCCTCCCTCAACCACGCCCTCAAAACCCAAAACTTACCAACCCACCCAGAATCCACCGTCTCCACCTTCATCGGAGACGGCATCCACACCTTCATCACCCGAGCCCTTAGCGAATCACAACAGGACCGAACCGCTGAAACTCTCGACCTCTTCAAGACCCACTACAAAAACAACTGGCACCTCGGCACCCATCCCCACCCCGGTATCCTCGACCTCCTCGAACAACTCCACTCTGACGGCTACCCGCTCGCTGTCCTCTCCAACAAACCACACCTCTATACCCAAGAAATTGTTTCCCACCTCTTCCCACCCCATCTTTTCGAACCCGTCCTCGGCCACCAAGAAGCCAACCCACGCAAACCCGACCCCACCACCGCCCTACAAATCGTGAAAAGTTGGGATCTCTCCCCGAACGACGTCGCCTACGTCGGAGACTCCACCACCGATCTCGAAACCGCTCACAACGCTGGTCTCCACCCACTCATTTTTTCCTGGGGCTACGGCACCCCAACCGACACCCCGCTCATCCACTCCGCCAACGAATTCCTTCAGGCCCTCTCAACTCAATAAGAATAACTCCAACTCCCGACCCAACCTTAAGGGCCGACCCAACCTAAGGGCACCTCCGGAAACCTGCTTCTAGCCCGGATATTTCATGAAACAGTTTGAGTTCGCCTCAGATCATTGCACTTCAGTAGGCGGACGCCGATTTCGAGGAATGACTGAATGCACATTCTGTCTTGCCTCGAAATCAAGGACAACAACCTGAAATTCAATGAGATGAGACGAAATCGAGCTGGGCTCATGAAATATTCGGGCTAGGCTGCTCTCCTCAAGAAAAACTCTATTAAACTCCGCGTCACTCTGAGGCCTCCGCGTCTCTGCGGTGAACTCCCACTGCAAAAAGCTACCAACTCACCTTGTCTCCAAGTCTTCCAAAGCCGAATCCAAATCAGGCCACTCAAACACAAACCCCTCCTCTTCCAATCTCCTCGGCACAACCCACCGACTCTTCAACACCAACTCCGTCTCCGTTCGCATCACAAAAGTCCCCAGCTCCAACATCCATCGCGCTGCAGGCAGCCCAAACCTCCTCCCAACCATTTCTCGAAACATCCTCATCACCTCCGCATTTTTCATCGGATTCGGAGCCGACACATTGTAGAAATCTCTCAATTCCTCTCGCTGAATCATCCACTCCACGACTCGACAAAAATCATCCACATGGATCCAACTCATCATCTGTCGACCACCTCCCATCCTCCCTCCCAAACCCAACTTCGCGATCGTTCGCAAATAATCAAAAACTGTCCCATCTTCATTCCCTAGGACAATCGCCGTCCGCAACGCAACTTTCTTGACCCCCGCCGGAACTTCAGCCTCAAAAAACGCCTTCTCCCAAGCTTTTGCCACCTCCACTGAAAACCCACTCCCAATCTCACCCTCTTCTTCATCCTGAGGCCGATCTTCCGCATGACGATAAATCGTCGCCGTACTTGAATTCAACCATAAACGCGGAGGCGAATCACAATTCATGATCGCCTCTCCTAAAATTGCAGTACTAGCCAGACGGCTTGAAAAAATAGCCGCCTTATTCTTCTGATGGTAACGACAATTCACACTCTTGCCTGCCAAATTCACCAAGACCTCCGCCCCATCCAACTCCTCCGTCCATTCTCCCATACCTTTGCCATCCCAAACCACCTTCTTCACCCCATCAGCCACCTCCCCACCACGGGTCAACCCCACCACCTCCCAACCTCGAGCCACAAACCAACGCCCCAAAAACAAACCCAAAAAACCATTTGCACCTGTAATCACCAATTTTTTCATCACATCAAATCATCTCAAAAATTCCTAAACAACGCTCGATCACCTCCACCTGAAAACGAGCTGGAAACAAAAAACCCAAAGGCAAACCCACTGACAGCAACGCCACCACCTTCCCAAATCTTCTCCCGAACCAACCCTCCCCCAAGACCAACAGCCCATGGCCAACAAAAAACAAGGTCGGCAAACCAAAACCCGCCCCCACCGGCAACGTGATTGCCACCTCGTGCAATAAACCCGAAACCAAAAACACCCCAAATACCGTCACCTCCCGCCCACACCAATTCTGCAACGGCCTCCCCACCACCCGCTGCATCATCTGAGAATACCCCACATTCCAACCTCGACTCCAAAAATCACCCACTCCCCGAGATCTCAACAAATTTGGAAACAAAGTTCGCACCGCAAAACCCCGCCACCGCAAAACCCCCTTCAACACTCTCAACGCCCCAAAGTGAAACCCCAAACTCATCGGCACAAACATCACCAAAATCTGTCTCCACCCCATCCACCAAACCAACCAGGCCAATGCCGTGCCCACCACCATCAATCCAACGCCAATCCACACATCGCTCTTCCACTCCAACCCCTCCCTCTTCTTGACGAAACTCCCTGGATCCATCCCGAACCAACAAAACGAAAACAACAGATAACGCCCCATCGCCAACCTGCCGCTCCACGCCACATAAACCAACCCCTTCATCCCCGCCAACAACACCACACAAATCCCGACCATCCGCCCAATCGGATCCACTCCCTCCAACACCAAATGAGCCCCCGCCACCAAACCCAAAATCACCAACCACCCCACCCATAACGGCAACCTCAACCTCCCCACCATCACCCCTACCCCCCCCAACAAAACAACCCACCCCCAAACCCCCTCCCCACAAATTCCACCAACACACCAAACCAAACAACCCCGTCAAAAACACAAACAGCAATGTCAACCCATGCTTACACAACCGATGGAACCTCGTATTCTGAACCTCCGCCAAATCGAAACCAAAAAACTGCAGCCAAAGCCTCACTCCCCACCACAAACACACAAAACCACTCACCAAAGCCGCTGCCCCACTTCCTCCCAACAACCAATCCCCAAAACCCAATGCCAACACCCCAAAGAAAACGTGGCTCGCAAAGACATAAACTGCATACGTCCAAAACAACTCCCTCATCAACGGAGTCAACCCCACCAACTTCTCCCGAAATCCTAAAACCTTCGGAATCCAAAAGCTCGCCACGACCAACGCGCTCAATCCAAGCCCCGCCAACAGCAAACCAATTTCTAACAAACCTCTCATCACTTCAAAAAAAACACCAAGCCAAAGACCAACGCTAAATACCCAAACACTCCAAGAAAAAACACATCCCAAAATCTCTCCCGAGCCCGATATTCCTTCTCGTAGTAGGTCAACTGCACCACCACTCGACTGCCCCAAAACACCGCAAAGAACCCACTCACCACCCTTCCCATCCCATCTTCCAAAAACAAACCAGGCCACCCCAAACACAAAACTCCCAAAGCGGTAATAAGGCCCACAATATAACCACAGTGCACATAAAAAATCTGCCTCACCAACTTCTCAGCCCCCACCAAACTGCGAGCATACCCCAACCGCTTCGCTCCCACAAAATTCGCCACCACCAAACCACCACAAACCAAGCCCACACTTCTTAACAACCAAATCAAAATCTCATCATCCATTTCTCAAATCTCTACTCGCGGTCACTGCTCCCACTCCCGTCAAGAGCCCATAAAATCCCCCCATCAACGCCCATTTGCCCATCCCATCTAAAGGCCAAACCCAATCACCAATTACCCCCCAACCCAAAACTCCGAGGACTGCCCCCACTCCCAATCCTAAAATGATCCCCGTCTCCCAAGACCACAAATCCCTCCGCTTTAACCAATAGGCACGATACCCCACCACCCCAACCATCAACCACACCAAAAAATGTGGCCCCAGAAATACAAAACTCAGCCCAAAGAGACGATAAAGCTTCGCTTGCTCAAACCCCAACACTATTGACCCCATCCACCCCAAAAACAGACCCATCATCGGAACCGACAAAACCAACAACGTCGACCTCTTCCAAGCCTCCATGCCTCCCACAATCTCTGGGCGATCATCAATTTCTGCCACTTCGCCCCCTTCGCGCTCTCTGACAAACGCCTGCAAATCCCGATGCCCCATCACCCAAATTCTCTTCCCCCTTTTACGAGCACTCAAACAAGCCGCGAAACCAGTCACCGCCCCATACAAGCCCGTAACCACCCCAGCATACCACTCATCACGCTCAAGTTGCCCATCCCAAACAACAAAGAACAATCCCACTAAGCTCCCCAAAACTCCCCCCAAAGGAACTCCCACCATTGGGTTCCAAATCATGGGAGATCTTCGCCAAAATAAATAATAAAGCGGAAGCCCCACCAACAAATACGCCCCAAAATGAACAAAAATGCCAATCCCCCCCAAAACTAACACCGTGATCATCGCCCCCATCGAATTGAGCACCGCAGCCCAATAAAGACTCACCAATACCCAGCCAAAAAAGCACCAAGAAATCACTGTTGGCAAGGAATCTCCCCACGCCTCACTTGCCGTCTTTTTTTTCTCGTTGAGATTCATCGTATCAGCCTCTCCTATATTTCCAACATCCACCCCAAACGCCCACGCCTTCTTCCTTTCCGCTTCAACAGCTCCCAAATTAAAACAATAAGCTTTCTCATCTCTCGATCTTTTTTGAATTTCATTTTTCTCTCTCAATCAACCGGGGAGCGGCGGCACCTCTTCACCAGCCACTCCATCCCCTCCCCGGAATCGCAGGGGTGATCACTCTATCTCGTGAAAGTCGGCGGCGTCGCCACTCTTGGACCCCGAATCCGACTAAACACAAACAAGTTCAGAAAATGCATCCCTCCCAACACCAACAACACCACCCCCAACTTCGCACTCACCGCCTCAAACACCCCAGCCCCCGTCGTCACCTGTTCGGCCAACTTCAAATACAAGGCCACGAACCCAATATTAATCAGATAAAATCCAACCACTAATAAATGGTTCACACTCTTCGCCATCTCCTCATTCCCGTCGAAACAATCGACCAGGAAAATCGCTCCATTTTTATGAAGCGTGCGCGCTACCCAAATTGTGACCGGAATCGCAACCGCAAGATATACCGCATAGGTCAGGATCATTGTATTCATCGTTCTTGTTCTCTCTACTTTTTATATTTCGTTTTTGGTTTTTCGTCTCATCGACAAAATCTATTTGATTAACTCATCTCTCCACTCATCTCTCTCCAAGTCACACCCCCCTTCATCGCAAGATGGCGGATCCATCTGATGAAGTTGATTTCGTACTTCTCGATCCTTCTTTCGGAAAAACACCCGACTCAACCCACGACGATTGGCAGCCAATAAACGGCAAAACCGAACCGCCACCCCCAACATCATTGGCTTCGCCAATCGTCTCGCCACTCCACGATAGTTCACACATCCATAAAGACACCACACCCAGGCCTCAGCCCCACGAAACACCCGCTCTCGATCCACCCTCACCACCATTTCCCGCGCCGGATCCAACTCATGAACCTCTGGAAACACCTCCACCGCCCGAACAGACTGATACGGCACAAAATCAATCGCAAACGCACGTGCCTGCCGATGAATCCATTCGTGAAACGTGCAACACATCCCACAACGACCATCATAAAAAACCTCAATCCCCTTCACATGCAGCGCCAATTTCATCGTTTTATCCTTTCTGTTAATTTTGTGTTTTCAGTAATTTCTGAAAGTTTAATTTGCAGTTTATTTCCATAAGAGATTCTTTTTCAACACCTCGGCTCCTAGCCGAAAAATTTCATCGCGAGCTTGATCGCATTTCCGTGCTTCATCGACGCCACCCGATCACTAATCTTCGAAGCAAAAGTCACAAAGTCTTCCAACTGATCCATCTGCTCATAAAACTGCTTGGCTTCCCTCGTATCAATTCCCTCAGTCGCCGCTTTACAATTCCGGAGCGTCTCCAATGCCGGATCAATCTCTCTCCTCTTCCGCTCCTTCGCTACCCTCCGGAAAATCTCCCAGACATCTTTCTCTGCCTCAAAAAACTCCTTCCGCTCCCCCTTCTTCGTCACAATCTTAATCAATCCCCAGCCCACCAAATCTTTCAAGTTCGTATGAGCATTTCCCCGGCTAATCTCCAAAGCCTCCATCACCGAATCCGTGCACATCGCATCTGCCGACGTCATCAATAAAGCATGAATCTGAGCCATCGTCCGATTGATCCCCCACTGCGCCCCCATCACCCCCCACTGGGTCACAAACGCCTCTCGCGTCTCCTCAAGTTTTGCCCGCTCCTCTGTCATCTGTTTTCAGTATTTACTGAAAGTTCATTTTCGTCAACCCAATGATCCAAAAAAATTTGACCTTATCTCCCGATCCCACCAGCCTCCCGCCCAATTCCAGATGACCGAAAACCCATACAGCACTCCCAAAACTTCTCCGGAAATTGCGCCTTCCCCCACAGGCGCACAAAGCCACCGTTCAGCTTACGAACCTTACCGGGGCACCCACATCCTCAGGATCGTTATCCTCATCGGTCTCGTCATCTACATCCTTGCAAACCTGGCAACCATCTACACCAACGCAGTCTTAAACCAAAAGAATACTGGGTTTGAACAGGGCACCTCTTCGCAAGAGGAAACTTTGCAATGGGTCGAATATTCCAATCTTGCCAGCTATACCACCCTAGCCATCCTCATCGCAACTGGCATCGTTTGGTGCTTCTGGAAACACCGCTCAGTCAAAAACGCTTGGGTCTTCCAATCTTACGAGCCCAGCAATCAACTCAACACCTATTCCACAACCGACCCAACTCCAGGCTGGGCCGTGGGCTATTACTTTATTCCGATCATTAGCCTTTGGAAACCGCTGACAGCCATGTCTTTCGTTCAACGGAAACTGATTAAACAACCCATCCCAGGCACCCTTGGGCTCTGGTGGACTTTTTGGATTCTCGGACTCGTTTTTGACCGCCTCGCCTACACATTTGCTGGGGTAAACCTTCACGCATCAGAATATACTGCCGCCGAAGCAAATCTCACCAACACCATCGGAATGATGGCTGCCGGAGTCGAAATCCTCGCCGCCATCTTTGCCGCCAACGTCATCCAACAAATCACCTCCCGCCAACACGAAACGGCTGTCCATCACGGAATTGCTTCCTGATCCCTTCATACCAGGAATTCACCAATTCAAGCGAAGCCCCCGTTCCGTGCCCCTCCGCGCCTTCCGTGGTTCCAACCTCCACAACCGAGCGATCATCATTCTCACCAACTCCGCCCCTGCCCATGGAGCGGCAGCTCCGCTAAAAGCTCCCAGCTAAGAGCTCATAGCCAACGCCGAAAACCCACCGACTCCACCAACCCAAACCATCAAACAGTCACCGCCTCACTCAAACCAGCCACCCCAAGCAACACTTTCCCTTCCAACAGCTCCAAACTCGCTCCACCCCCAGTCGAAATAAAACTCATCCGCTCCGCCACGAAATCCTCCGCCGATTAGACGAACACAAATACCCCAGACCCAACAAAAAAATCACCCCAACAAAACTCATCCCCCAACCCCTAACATCCCGTGGCGGCGGTTTCCAACCGCCAAGCCAACAAAAAACAAAGCCACGTGGCGGAGACCTCCGGTCTCCTCGCCCAACTGACAGTCAACAGCCAAACAACAGCCCCGCACACCCTCCCGAATCTCCCCACTACCAAAACCGCCTCAACCCTTTGCGCCTCAGCACCTCTCTCCACCTACCAAGCTCCATCTAAATTCTCTGTGTCACTCTTAGCCCACTGCGTCTGCGGCAAAGCACCCTCAACCCAGCCAATTCCTTTATTTCAAAACCCTCCATAGCCCAACTTGGAACTTCCCACTCCGCCCATGGAGCGGCAGCTCCCCTAACCGCCAAAAGCTAAACGCTAATAGCCAACGCCGAAAACCCACCGACTCCACCAACCCAAACCATCAAACAGTCACCGCCTCACTCAAACCCGCCACTCCAGGCAACACCTTCCCTTCCAACAACTCCAAACTCGCTCCACCCCCAGTCGAAATAAAACTCATCCGCTCCGCCACGCCAAACTTCACCGCCGCCGTCACCGAATCACCGCCACCCACAATACTCAACGCCCCGCTCTCAGCCACCGCTTCCGCAATTTCCTTTGTTCCCTTCGCGAAACAATCCTTCTCAAAAACCCCCATCGGCCCATTCCATACAATCGTCTTTGCCCCAGCAATCACCTCCTTGAACTCCCCAATCGCCACATCTCCGATATCTATCCCCTCCTTATCAGCAGGAATCGCCCCACCTTCCCCATAAATTTCAGTCACCCAAGTCTCCGCTCCCTCCTTAAACTCCTTCGTAATCCGAGTATCTGCCGGAAGAAGGAACTTTACCCCCTTCTCCTCAGCCGTCTTCAAAATTTCCAATGCCAACTCCAACTTATCATCCTCCACCAAACTCATCCCAACCTCGTACCCCTGTGCCTTTCGAAAGGTATAGGCCATCGCCCCCCCAATCAAAATCGTATCCGCCTTTTCCAAGAGAGCTGTAATCACCTCGATTTTATCACTCACCTTCGCCCCACCCATAATCACCACAAATGGCCTCTCCGGCTCCTGCAACTTCACCTCCAAATAGTCCAACTCACGCTCAATCAACAAGCCCATCACACTCGTCCCCACATGGTGAGTCACCCCCTCAGTCGAAGCATGAGCCCGATGCGCGGTCCCGAAAGCATCATTCACAAAAACTTCAGCCTCTCCCGCCAATGCCTTCGCGAACTCAGCATCATTTTTCTTCTCCTCCGCGTAATAGCGCGTGTTTTCCAACAACAAAATTCCCCCCTCCTCCAGCTCCGCCCTCGCCGCAGCGACCTCTTTCCCAACACAATCGGTCACGAATCCCACTTCCTGCTCCAACAACTCACTCAATCTTTGAGCCACTGGCGCCAGCGAAAATTTCTCTTCCTTCTCTTCACTAGGACGACCCAAATGCGAACACAAAACCAACTTCGCCCCCTTTTTCACCAATTCCCGAATCGTCGGCAGAGCCGCCTCCACCCGCGTATCGTCCGTAATCTCCAAAGCATCATTCAATGGCACATTAAAATCTGCCCGCATCAAAACCTCTTTGCCTGCAACATCCACATCACGAATCGTCAACTTACTCATTGCCGAATGACCTTGCCCACCAAGCCCTCACTGTCAAGAAACCCAAGCCTCAAAATTTCCACTCCCCCATCCGAATTAAAGAGCTCACAACCTCCACAACACCCCCCTCCAAACAGTCCATCTCATCTCCAATACTTCCCACTCAACCAAAGCTCCACCAGTCAAGCAGAGCACCAGTTCCGGGCCCCTCTGCGCCTTCCGTGGTTCCCATCTCCATCAGCTAAACCTCCACAACCAAGAAAGATGAGCCAGATTTGCGAAGATTAACGGACTCTCCTCCCCTCAAGCAGGCCCACCAACCAAGCCAAATCAAAAATCTCACCTCTAAAATCGTCACTCCAAAATCCCTCCTGCATTTGTTCATTGCACCCCGCTCCCACTCCTCCACACTCCTCCCGAGCTCATGAAGATTCAAAAAGCCGTCATCACGGCCGCCGGCCCCAACCAACATCACCTTCCACTCCAAACTCTCGTCACCCCGACCGGAGAAACCAAAACCGTGATCGAATATCAACTCGACTCGATCTTCTCCAACCAAATCGAATCCGTCGCCATCATCATCGCCCCAAACACCCTTCCCGAATTCCAATCAGCCGTTGGCCCCCACCACGACAAAATCACTTTCATCGAGCAATCACAACCACTCGGCTACGGACACGCCGTTCTCTGTGCTCGAGAATTCACCGGAACCGACCGCTTCCTTCTCATGGTCATCGACCACCTCTACCTCTCATTGACCTCCCAACCTTGCCTCGCCCAACTCCTCCAAGTAGCCGAACAAACCGACGCTCCCATCTCAGCCGTTAAGCCAACTCACGAATCCAAGCTCCCCCTCTACGGAACCATTGGAGGCTCCCGTGTCACCGGACAAAGCAACCTCTTCACCGTCACCAACATCATCGAAAAACCCACCCCCACCGTCGCCGAACAAGACCTCATCATCCCTGGGCTCCGTGCCGGACACTACCTCTGCTTCTTCGGCATGCACGTCCTCACCGACTCCATCATGCAACACCTCTCCTCCTCATTCGAATCCCAACCACAAACTCCCCTCCACCTCACCGACAGCCTAGCCGAAGTCGCACGCTTTGAAAACTACCTCGCTACCGAAATCGACGGCCTCCGCTTCAACATCGAAGAACCCTACGGCCTCCTTCGAGCCCAACTCGGCATGGCCCTCGCCGGCAACTCCCGAGACGAAATCATGACCACCCTCATCGAACTCATCGACGCCACCCGCCGATAAAAGCACACTCCCAAAACAAACCATGCTCGTCTCACTCATCACCTCCGACGACCCCGCCACGCGCGACCAATCCCTCGCCGACCTCTGCACCCCACTCGACGTCCCCACCCTCCTCAACCAATGCCAAGAACTCGACACCTTCCGCCGCAACTCCACCAACCTCTACCATCGCGTCCGCGCCATCTTCTTCCTTCAAGCCATCTACCGCTACCACCTCCCCGACAAGCTCCCCTCCTCCGCCACCGGGTCCATCCCCTTCCAAGGATACCAAGACCTCCTCTCCCGACACTTCGAAGAATCCATCGATGCCTTCCTGAAAATCCAAACCAACCAAGGCCCCTCCGACGCCATCTCCTCAGCCCTCGCCTCCGCCTATCACCAACTCGCCTTCCAAACTCTAGCCGACCAAGTCCGCCGATCCGTCCGCACCGTTCGCGGTAACCAATGGATGTTCCGCATGGGCCACCCCACCGATCACCCCCTTCGCATTAGACCCGAAATCCGACAACCCTCCGACCAACAGATCTTCCCCATCCTCTGCGAAAAGACCCCCGTCCGCATGGACCTCACCCACTCCGCCTGGTCCGACATCTTCTTCCTCGGCATGGACTTCCCCCAAGGTGCTCGCGTCGTCAACGTCTCCGTCGACCTTGCTGTCCACGGTCGAGACCAACAACCCACCCCCCCCGTCGAAGCCTACTTCCGCATCATCGACCAACCCGCCATCCGCCTCACCTCCATCGACCTCAACGCCACCACCGAAATCTCTAACCTTGCCGACATCTTCGACTTCGCGAAAGACTACCTCGGACTCCTCAAAGCCGCCATCATCGCCTCCGGCATCATCCCCCCAGGCATCGAAGGATCAGGCGAGTCACTCCAGGACCTTCTCCTTCGACTCGCTGGTCCCAACCGAGGAATCGAAATCATCTCCTCCGTCAACAACATCCCCAAAGGCTCCCGACTCGCCGTCTCCACCAACCTCCTCGCCGCCCTCATCTCCACCTGCATGAGAGCCACCGGACAAACCCAATCACTCACCGGCCCCCTCACCGAACCCGAACGCCGACTCGTCCTCGCCCGCGCCATCCTTGGAGAATGGATCGGAGGATCCGGCGGAGGCTGGCAAGACTCCGGCGGCGTCTGGCCCGGCATCAAACTGATCGAAGGCGAACTCGCCTCCGAAACCGACCCCGAACACGGCATCTCCAAAGGCCGACTCATGCCCAAACACAAAGTCTTCACCGAAGACGAAATCCCCGAATCCGCACGCCAAGCACTCACCGACTCACTCATTGTCGTCCACGGAGGCATGGCCCAAAACGTCGGCCCCATCCTCGAAATGGTCACCGAAAAATACCTCCTCAGGTCCTCGGCCGAATGGCAAGCACGCCACCAAGCACTCGAACTCTGCGACCAAATCATCAACGCCCTCGCCCAAGGAGACATCCGCACCCTCGGCAAACTCACCACCCAAAACTTCCGCGGCCCACTCCAAACCATCATCCCCTGGGCCACCAACCACTTCACCGAAACCCTTATCTCACGAGTCCAAAAAAAATTCGGCGACGACTTCTGGGGCTTCTGGATGCTCGGCGGCATGTCCGGTGGAGGAATGGGCTTCATCGTCCACCCCGACCGAAAACAAGAAGCCCTCAGCCTCATCCACGGCATCATGCTCCAAACCAAGAGCGAACTCCAGAATGCCCTCCCCTTTGCCATGGACCCCGTCGTCTACGACTTCGAAATCAATCCCCACGGCACCTCCGGCACCCTGCTACAAGGGCCCGAAGCCCTCCTCCCACCCAGCTACTATCACCTCACCCTCGGCCCCGTTCTCCGCACCAACCCCAATGAACTCTCCCCAGCCACCCGCTCCCAACTCACCCAATTCGCCCGAGCCTGCAAAGACCAACCGCAATTTAAAAACTCAGTCGAAGCCCTCTTCGACTCCCTCATCCCCCCCCAACAAAACGACACCAACTCCCAACACACCCTCCAACAACTCCTCCAACAAAACGGCTTCGACCAACAACAACACGAACAAATTCGAACCGACCTCCTCGACGGCCGCATCGGACTCTCTCAAAACCGACTCCCCGCCTCCACCACCATCACCGATGTCAAACCGGAAGACGTCACCGACCTAACGGACCAAAGTACGACCCACCTATCTCTTGGCCAAAAGGCCCTCGCTAACGGAGAAGTCGGCGTCATCACCCTCGCCGCCGGAGCTGCCTCCCGCTGGACCTCCGGTGCAGGCGTCTGCAAAGCCCTCAACCCCTTCGCCAAACTCGGCGGCCAACACCGCACCTTCATCGAAACCCACCTTGCCAAATCACGAAAACGCGGCAACCAAGCTAGCACCCCGATCCCCCACCTCTTCACCACCTCATACCTCACCCACCAACCCACCACCCACTTCCTCCAAACCGTCAACAACTACAACTACCCCGGACCACTCCACCTCTCACCCGGACGATCCGTCGGACTGCGCATGATCCCCACCGAACGCGACCTCCGCTTCGCCTGGGAAGAAATGCCCCAACAAGTCCTCGACGAACAACAACAAAAAGTCCGCGACTCCCTTCGCTCCGCCCTCATCAATTGGGCCAAAACCACCGGACAAGCCACCGACTACACCGACAACCTCCCCCTCCAATGCCTCCACCCCGTGGGCCACTACTACGAAATCCCTAACCTCCTCCTCAATGGCACCCTCGCCAACCTCCTCACCGAACGCCCCCAGCTCAAAACCCTCATGCTCCATAACATCGACACCCTCGGAGCTGACCTCGACCCCGCCATCCTCGGACACCACCTCCAATCAAACGCTGGACTCACCTACGAAGTCATCACCCGACGACTCGAAGACCGAGGAGGTGGCCTCGCCTCCGTCAACGGCCAACCCCGACTTCTCGAAGGACTCGCCATGCCTCGCGAAGAAGACGAATTCTCCCTCTCCTACTACAACTCCATGACCACCTGGATTGACCTCGATCAACTCCTCAATCTCTTCCAACTCACCCGAGACGACATCATCAACAAAAACGACCTCAAGATCGCCACCGCCGTTCGCGAAATCGCAAACCGACTCCCCACCTACATCACCCTCAAAGAAGTCAAAAAACGCTGGGGCCACGGACAAGAAGACATCTTCCCCGTCCTCCAATTCGAAAAACTCTGGGGCGACCTCACCACCCTCCCCGACATCGAATCCAAATTCGTCATTGTTCCAAGGCTCCGCGGCCAACAACTCAAAGACCCCGCCCAACTTGACTCCTGGCTCCGCGACGGATCAGCCTCACACATCAATTCGCTTTGCGAGTGGTAGCTTAGTAAAAATGGCAACCTCACCACTAAAAAAGACATCTCTCCCATCCAATGAGTGAAAGGATATTCGCCCCTCAAAGCACTTCATCTAAAAACCCAAAAAAGAGGAACACCAGAACAAGCCCTCCAAGAAGGCTAGCTCCTACTCCAAAGTAAGCCCAACCTTTACATTCTTCCTTCCGAAATCGAGAAATCACTCCTAACAAAAGACCAACACAAAGAGTGCCCACGAGGAAAATTAATCCAAAAAACAATCCCTCAAATCTCTCGTCCACACCCGTATTCTGCCCCCGAATCATAAAGAATCCCAACCACCCCACAAACGGAGCCGCTACTGACAAAATTCCACAAGTAGGCTCACCCTTTTTTCCTCCAGCTTCTTTCCTATTCTCCTTCTTCATATCGTTCAAAAAATAACGTCTGAAATTTACTTCTTCATAAAACCAAAACCACTCGTTCACTTACCACTCACCCAGCAACGGCCTCACTCTCTTAGGCTCCCGACAAATTTGCACCCGGTAACTTGTTTGCGATCTCACCTTTCGAGTGACATCGACCAAGAGAAAGCCCACGGTAAAACACCAACCAAATGACCAAAAAGTAGGGGAAACTCCGTCGAACCTAACCGGAAAACCCAGTTTCCCTAGCTCAATAACTGGATAGTAAAACATCGTCCCAAGAGTGAGTAACCCCTGTGCCAAATCTGCATGATCATCACCGGTGAATGAACCCATCCCTGCAATGAATCCCAGCACAAAAACCCCACTGAAAACCACATGCAAGACAATAGCGTTCACCGTAGCCCATCCAATCATCCCTCTGAATTCTTCAGACAATTTTTTCATCAGAAAGCCAAACTAACAAAAATCCCATAATTCTATAAATCGATATACTTATATCAATCATCCTTTACATCAATATTCATTCGCGTCAACTAATGAGCTGCATCCAAGTAGTAGCAAGGGGTTTACGACCT
>JAHDGN010000019.1:10256-18665 GCA_020627645.1 Akkermansiaceae bacterium | reverse complement strand
AATTTAAACTCATTATTTTGATTATGAAAAATTACATCACTTTAATTTTGCTCGCGGGGCTAACAGCTGGCAGCGCATATGGACAAAGCGCAGCGAGTCTTTTGAATGAGGGCGGGGAATCCTCATCGGTTTATCAGTTTCGAAGCGGTGGAAGGCTAGGTAAATATGAGCTCAGTCTCACGGAAGAGTTCTACAAAGGGAAAGGCGGAGGGTTGTTGTCCAGAAAAGTCACATCGAAGTCTTCGAAAGAAAGAATCGGGTCTACAGCTGAGGATGGTTTGCTTGTTTTCTATCCGGTTGGTCTAAAAAGAGTGCCCGAACGTCGTCGTGTTTTAGGGAATCAGTTTGTTATCCAGCTGTCCGATGGTGCCAGTGCTGCGGAGGTGGGGAAGCGATGTGGGTTGTCGAAAATGACACCAACACGTTTTGGCGATCGCCTTTATCTCTGTGAGGAGAAGTCTCCTGCCGGGGTGCTAGATAAATTGGCAGTCGTTGAAAAGGATGCTGGGGTTAAGCTGGCTGAACCTCTTTTCTATCGTGAGCGTTCGAAGAGGGCAGTTCCCACCGATTGGTGGTATGACGCGGTCAGTCCTGAATCCAGGGCCGATGGCAATTATCAGTGGTATCTCAAAAATACAGGTATTAATGGTGGGACAGAGGGTATTGATATTAACTGGCAGCCCGTGGTTTGTGGCGCAAGTCCGGTAACTGGAGCAGGCGTTTCTGTATCAGTTGTTGATGATGGGGTGCACATCAGGCACGCTGAGCTCACCGGTGCAGCAGCCAATCGCCCTCACCTGAATCTACTTCCTAATTCTGCTCTTTTGAGTGACGGTGACCCAACGTCGTTTAATCCTTCTGATACCCATGGAACGGCAGTCGCTGGTCTCATTGCTTCAGCAGCTAACAATGGGCAAGGCGTTCATGGGGTTTCTCCTGGGGTCGATCTGTCTGGGGTAAGGCTCTTGTCTTCCAAGGAGAGAACTGACTTTCAAGAGGCTTGGGCATTGGCCTTTGACCTTCGCAGTCCTGAGGATACTAACCCGACAACCACCGATATCTTTGTTTCAAATAACAGTTGGGGGCCAGTGGACTCTGTTAGGGATCTTGAGAGGCCTGGGCTTCTCACTAGCGCTGCAATTAAGGAGAGTATTGACCAGGGGAGGGGCGGTCTAGGAACGATTTATGTTTGGGCTGCAGGTAACGGCCATCAACAGAATGATTATTCTAACTACGATGGATATGCTGACTCCAGATACACAATCGCTGTCGGGGCCGTTGACGATTCTGGCAAAAAGTCATCCTTCTCAGAGAGGGGCGCAAATTTGGTGATTTCTGCTCCCTCAGATGGTGGCTCGCAAGGCATTTTGACGACGTCATTCAATGTTTCTGTGGATCAGAATGGCAATCCTATTTTGGCCGATTCTTGGACACCCAGCTTTGGCGGGACCTCGGCTGCATGTCCGATTGTGGCAGGGGTTGTGGCTCTTGTTTTGGAGGCAAACCCCAGCCTCAATTGGCGACAAGTTCAAGATGTTTTGATTCGATCGGCAAGGAAAATTGATCCTGACAGCGGTGGTTGGGCGGACAACGGTGCTGGGATTTCTTTCAATCATGATTACGGGGCTGGACTCGTTGACGCTAACGCAGCGGTTGAATTGGCGAGGTTGGTGGGGTCGGCTGCGTCCGGAGGGATCCCTGCCCTTGGAACTCTTACTCAGGATCGGCGCTACAAGGCTCTCTCCCTGGGAGCGGGTTCCGCGACTCAGCAAAGCGGAAGAGTGCCGGATAATACAGGCGATGCTCTTTTGGTAGAATATGATTTCGGAGTTGCTGACCCAGTCACCGGGCTGACGAAAAATTTGGTTGTTGAGCATGTCGAGTTGACTGTGAACTTGATCGCTCAGAAGCGTGGAGATGTTAGGATTTCGCTTATATCACCTAGTGGTATGGAGAGTATTTTCCATGAATCCAATGCGGCATACGTGGGTGAGGACATCTCTGACTGGACTTTTACAACCGTGAGGCACTGGGGTGAGCTTTCTCAGGGTAAGTGGGTTGTGAGGGTAATCGACAATGCGACCGGAAATTCGACAATTTTGGAGGATGCTTCTATTACCATCTACGGGGCCGAGACAACTAGCAGCCCGCCGGTTCAGGTTCCAGTTCTCACTAGTGCTCAGGTGGTTACTGTTGAGGAAGGAGATCAACTAACCTACACTGTCGAGGCTTTTGCTGCTAACGATATTCTTGTTGGCAGTCTGCCCCCAGGATTGGTTTTTGATCCTGTGACTCACATTGTTTCAGGTATCCCAACCCAAGCTGGCTTGTTTAACGTTCCTGTAACGTTAATTGATTCTGCTGGAGGTTCTTCCAATAGTCAGTTCCAGATCTTTGTTCGACCTAGCTTTGAGGCGCTGGGGTCTGCTGTTGGACTTCCTAATCTCTCGATTTACGTGAACGAATATCCGTGGGTTCTCGAGGAATCAGAAGAGAGCGAAGTGCCTTCGACTACATTTCCTCTCTCAGTTCAGAGTGCAATCAATCTGCCGGCTGGGAAGATGTCGACTTTTGGATTCAATAACGTTGCGAAAAATGTTGTTTATTTTGACTGGAAAACTTCCTCTGAGGAAGGTGGTGACCGGCTTTTCTTCAATTTGGGTGGGCCTTTGCCAAGTGAGTGGATTGCGCAGATCAGTGGTACTCGAGACTGGGGTAGAGTTGGAGTGATGTTGCCAGATAACTTCAACAACCTGAGATGGTCTTACCTCAAAAATGATTCTCGAATTGATGAAGAAGATCGGGGGTTGGTCGATCAGGTTAGCTTCGTTAGCGAGGGGAAATATTTAGAGGACTTCAAGCGCGCTGGTAATATCCAGGGGATTGATTGGGAATTCGTATCTAGGACTCTATACTTACCAGTTGCGCTTGATGACGGGATACTAACTAATGGTGATACTGAGGCGCTTAGAAGTTCGGCGGTTGGGAACGGGCAAGACGTTGAGATTGCGGCTTGGATTGAGGGACCAGGAACTTTCAGTTTCGACGTTTATAATTTGGCGGAACCAGAAGACGAATTTCAATTTTGGTTGAATGGAGTGCCTGTAAAGCGGGTTCCTGGCGTAGGTAGTACTGCGGCAAACCCCGGAGGTTCTGGTAATGAGCGTGTTCAAATCAGCAATCAATTGGCCGAATTGCCTAACAATGGACGGCATCGTATCAGGTTGCGCTTCAAGAAAAATACAACTGGTTCAGAAGGAAGAGTGGTTGATGATCGAGTTTTCGACGGGGTTCTTCTCGATAAAATTAAATTTATACCAGACAATAGTTTCGCTGAGTTTGCCGACAACCTTGGTTTGGTTGCTGATCCTAACGCTGATAGTGACGGAGATGGGTTTACGAACTTTGAAGAATATGCGTTTGGTGGAAATCCTCAGTCGTTTGATCGGCCTGCTTATCTTCCGCAGATGGTTGTGGGTTCGGACGGTAATACCTATTTAGAATTTGGTTTTGATACTTCTAGGGAGGATCTGAAATACCAAATCCAGGAATCTCAGGATCTTGTGGGTTGGGCTCCGACGTCGGTCGCTTTCCTCGACCGGACTGTTGGAGATGTTGAGTTTTATCGAGTGAAGGCAGATAGCTTTGCAGGAAGGAGAGAGTTTTACTTCCGAGTTTGTGCTGAGTTTAGGTAGAATTCACCGAAGAATTATCGTAAGAAGCTAAATAGACTACTTCAGAGGGGCAGGAGGTTATTCCTGTCCCTCTTTTTCTTTCGAATGACGAATGGTATGTTTTCTAAGGCTGGAGATTTGATTTCAAGTCTCCCAGCGGGGATTGGTAAAGTTGGTTTGGATTTGGAGGCTGATAGTCTCTATCGATACAAGGAGCGGATTTGCCTGGTGCAGGTTTGTTTCGCTGATGAGGTGAAGTTAGTTGATCCTTTGGCTGGGGAGTCGATGAGTGGTTTGGTTGACTGGCTTTCGAGTGCAAAAATTTGGATGCACGGAGCTGACTATGATATGTCGCTCATGATGGGGGAGTGGGAGATGGTGCCTCCGTTAATTTTGGATACTCAGATTGGGGCGCAGCTTCTAGGGCACGAAAAATTTGGGTATGCGAGTTTGGTGCATGAGTATTTCGATGTTGAGTTATCAAAAGGTTCTCAAAAGGCGGATTGGGGAAAACGCCCATTGAGTGACAAGATGTTGGAGTATGCGGTGAATGATGTGCGGTTTTTGTTGCCTCTGGCTGGGAAAATTGAAGCTAAGTTGAGAGAGTTGGGACGATATCAGTGGTTTTTGGAGTCGTGTGAGGCGGCAAGGCAAAGGGTGTTGTCTAGGTTGAAGGAGGAGAGGGAATCATGGAGAATTGGGGGTAGTGGTAAGTTGAAGTCGGATGGGTTGAGGTATTTGAAGGCTATTTGGGAGTGGAGGGATCGAGAGGCGGAGGAATGGAATAAGCCAAGTTATATGGTAGCGACGAACAAAGATCTGATTGCATGGTCGGTCTCGCTTGCCTCAGGGGAGCGGTGGGTTGCTCCTGCCAAGCTGAGGGGGGATCGAATGAGGCGTCTGAGGGATGCCATTGAGAAAGCAAGAGGGATTCCTCGTGAGGAATGGCCAGAGAGGCCTAAGAGGGTGAGGGTAAACTATGATGAAACTTTTGAAGAGCGGTTGAAGGTAGAGTTGGCCAAGCGGAATGAAATTGCGGAGGAGTTAGGAATCGACCCTTCAGTTATTTCGCCCCGGGCGGCTTTTGAGCAGATCGTGGGAGGAAAAGCTCAGCCTGCGGAGGTGATGTTAAAGTGGCAGAGAGAGGTATTGGGGTTTGATTAGTCTGTTGTTGGCTAATGATGGGGGATGGGTTAAGGGTTAGGGAGATGAGTGAATTGTCTCGATCAGATCAAGAAGCGTTCAGTTTTGTCTGTGGTCTTTGTGGGGTGTCGCTTACGGTGGATGACTCGTTAGAAGGGGAGGAGATACCTTGTCCATCCTGTGGGAAAGTTGTAACTGTTGAGAGGCTTGCTAATGACCGTGAGGATTTTTCTGAGGAAGGTTTGGAGGTCGAATTTGAGGAGGTTGGTTCAGTTTATCAAGATAGTCCGTCAGGGCGGTATCGAGAGGGGGTTGGTCGATCTTCGATACGAAAGTTTTTGGTGATTGGGGTCGTTTTATTGGTCTTGGTTTTGTTGCTAGTTTGGTGGTGGAAATCGAGGAACGGTGTTTGAGTTTTTGGATGAGCGATCTCGAACTATTATTTTGTTAAAAAAGGCGAAACATCCTTGCCGGAAGGTCTAATTTTTCAGAATCTTTGGTTCTGATGGTAGAGGAAAATCCGGAGGAAAAGATCGATGAGGTTGGTGTATCAAGTGACCAGGAGTATGGGGCGGATCAGATTGATAAACTGGAGGGCTTGGACGCGGTTCGGAAACGTCCTGGGATGTATATCGGGGATCCTGATGAGAGAGGTTTGCATCATTGTGTTTTTGAGGTTCTTGATAACTCGATTGACGAGCATTTGGCGGGGTTTTGTGAGACGATTGACATCACGATTAATGACGATGGTTCGTGTAGTGTGGAGGATGATGGGCGGGGTATTCCGGTGGACGTGCATCCAAAATTTGGAATTCCGGCGGTCGAGTTGGTACTGACGAGTTTGCACGCTGGCGGGAAATTTGGCCAAGGTGCTTATAAGTATTCGGGTGGTTTGCACGGGGTGGGGGCTAAGTGTGTGAATGCTCTTTCCGATTGGTTTGTGGCGGAGGTGAAACGTGAAGGGAAGCTGCATCAGATCAAGTTTGAGCGAGGCAAGACCGTCGATGAGTTGAAGGTTGTGGGTGAAGTGCCTGAAGGTGAGACGGGCACAAAGGTGACGTTTTATCCTGATGCGACGATCTTTACGGATACGATTGATTTTAAGTTTGAGAGGCTATCAAAACGTCTTCGAGAGTTGGCATTTTTGAATCCTGGTTTAACGATTCATCTTGAAGATTTGAGGGAAGAGTCCGCCAGTAAAGAGACTTTCTTTTATGCGAGGGGGATTGAAGAGTTTGTGGGCCAGTTGGGGGAAAATAAGACATTGGTGCACGAGGACCCGGTGGTTTTGAAGGGGAAGCGGAAGGTCGAGATTGATTATGATGGTAAGGTAATGGAAGATGACGTGTTTGTGGATGTCGTTTTCCAGTATAACGATTCGTATAATGATCAGATTTTATGTTTTGCGAACTCGATTCCGAATGCTGATGGGGGAACTCATTTGACTGGATTTCGGGGATCGTTGACGCGTTCGATCAACCAGTATGCTAAGGCGAACAAAATTTTGAAGGATAAGGATCCAGCCTTGAGTGGAGATGACGTCCGAGAGGGGATTGTGTGTGTGATCAGCGTGAAGATGCCAAATCCGAGATTTAGTTCTCAGACGAAGGACAAGTTGGTTAATGCGGAGATCGAGGGGGTTGTCGGTTCTGTGGTATATGAAGGGCTTCAAAACTATTTTGAAGAGAATCCGAATCTGGCAAAAACGATTATTGATAAGGCGGTCAATGCGGCCAGAGCCAGGGAGGCTGCTCGGAAAGCGCGTGAGACTGTTCGGAAATCGGTGATGTCAGGTGGTGGGTTGCCTGGAAAGTTGGCAGATTGTTCTGAGCGAGATCCTGCTAAATCGGAATTGTTTATTGTGGAGGGTGATTCTGCGGGTGGTTCGGCGAAATCTGGCCGAGATCGAACGACCCAAGCTATTTTACCTTTGCGCGGAAAAGTGATTAATGTTGAGAAGGCGCGCTTGCATCGGGCCCTTCAAAATAAGGAAATTCAAGCGATGATTACCGCGATTGGAGCGGGAATCGGGGATGGTGATCAAGAAGGAGCGTTTGATTTGGATAAGGTGAGGTATCACAAGGTCATCATTATGACCGATGCGGATGTTGATGGAGCGCATATTCGGACCTTGTTATTAACCTTTTTCTGCCGCCATATGCCAGAGTTGGTTAAGGCTGGTTACTTGTATATCGCTCAACCTCCGTTGTATAAAATTACTAGGAAAAAGAGGGAGGAATATGTGGCGGATGATCCGGCGATGAATAAAATTTTGATTGAGTTGGGTTCCGATGATGTGGTGTTGCGTCAGGCGGGTCATCAGGAAGTTGTGGACTCCGATTTGCTTCAGAGCGTGTTGGCAACGTTGGCTAAATTGCGGTCGTTTGTCAGAACTCTCGAGGGTCATGGCGGAAGTTTTCGAGATCTGTTGGCGGCAAGAGATGGGAATAAGTTGCCGACTTATATGATCCGGGTTCGGACAGGAAATGAGGAGGATGTTTGCTACTTTAAAAGTGAGCAAGAAGTGAGGGCGTTTGCTGAAGAGAATCGGGATTTGCGTTTGTTTGGTGAGGAGTTGAGTGAGGAGGAAGAGGCTCACTTCAAGGAAAAATTCGAGGGAAAAATGAGGCGTGCAGTGAGGCGGGAGCTTGGTGAGGCGATTGGAATTTCTAAGTTGTTAGAGAGGTTGGCTGAGTTTGGAGTGAAGAGTGAGCCCTTCTTTTCAGAGGATGAACCCATATACGAATTGGTCGAAGGTGAGGCTGATAACGAGGTTGTGACCCCGGTTTTTAGTCTCTTTGAAATTTTGGGTCGAGTTTTAGAAATTGGTAAGAAAGGGATGCGGATTCAGCGATTTAAGGGGTTGGGAGAGATGAATGCGAAGGAGTTGTATGAGACAACGATGAATAAGAAGACACGGCAGTTGTTGAGGGTTCAGTTTGATGAGGAAAATCAGATTGAGGCAGAGACGATGTTTGATGTGTTGATGGGTGATGTGGTGGAGCCGCGAAAGCGATTTATTGAGGATAATGCGTTGAATGTGCAGAACCTGGATGTGTGATCATCTGAATAGAGAAAATTTTTTAATTTTTACCCAAGTAGCTAAATTTCTATGTCTGACGAGACTTCAATAGCGAATGATTTTGATGGTGCCGTGGAGGCCATTAACGTGGCGGATGAGATGTCGAAGTCCTTTTTGGACTATTCGATGTCGGTGATTATTTCCCGGGCGTTACCAGATGCACGGGATGGGCTGAAGCCCTCTCAGCGGCGTTTGCTTTATGCAATGCACCATGATTTGTCCCTTTCTCCGGCGAAGGCTCATTTGAAGTGTGCCCGTATTGTTGGTGAGACGATGGGTAAATATCACCCACACGGTGATGGGGCGATTTACCCGACATTAGTGAATATGGCTCAGCCATGGACCTTGAGAGAAATTTTGGTCGATGGACAGGGGAACTTTGGTTCGGTTGAGGGTGATGCTCCGGCTGCGATGCGATATACTGAGGCTCGGTTGACGCATATGGGCTCTGCGATGATGACTGACCTCGAAAAAGAGACGGTCGATGTCCAGACGACGTACGATGAAAAC
>JAHDGN010000019.1:0-10225 GCA_020627645.1 Akkermansiaceae bacterium | reverse complement strand
TTTGCCTGCGGCGATTCCGAATTTGCTGGTGAATGGGGGAACGGGGATTGCGGTTGGAATGGCAACAAATATTCCTTCTCATAATTTGGGTGAGGTGATCGATGGGGTTTGTGCTCGGATCGACAATCCCTATATCACGATTGATGAGATGAAGGAATTCATCAAGGGGCCAGATTTTGCGACTGCTTGTGAAATTCGTGGTTTTAAGGGGATTGATAGTTATTTTCGGACTGGGCGTGGGAGCGTGAAAATGCGCGGGGTGATGGAGGTAACTGAGAGTAAGACTGGGGCTTCTCAGATTATGATTAGGCAGGTGCCCCACGGGGTGAACCGTGCCACCCTTCAAGTTCGAATTGCTGAATTGGTTCGGGAGAAGGTCTTGACTGACATCTCAGGAATGCGGGATTTGTCTGCTGACGATACTTGCATTGAGATTACTTTAAAGAGGGATGCTCGACCGCAGGTGGTTGTGAATCAGATCTATAAGTTGACAGCGATGGAGACATCCTTTGGGGTCAATATGTTGGCGATTCACGAACGTCGGCCAAAACAGTTGGGTCTTCTTGATGCATTGGATGCGTTTATTGAACATCGTCGTGAGGTGGTGATTCGCCGAACGAAATTTTTGTTGAAGAAGGCGGAAGAGAGGGCGGAAAATTTGGAGGCCTATCTTTTGGCTCTTGGCCACTTGGATGACTTTATCAAGATGATCCGAGATTCCAAGAATCGCGATGAGGCAAGACAGAAGATTAAGGCGTATAATTTTGATCTGTCGGTAGCCGAGAGTTTGGGGGTTTTGATTCGCAGTCAGCCTAGTATCCAAGGTGACAAGTATGTGTTTACGGATCGTCAGGTGAATGCGATTTTGGAGTTGAGGCTCTATCAGCTGACTGCAATGGAGCAGGATAAAATCAAGGCTGAGTACGATGCGATTATTGAGGAGATTAAAGATCTATTAGATATCTTGGCGAAGGAGGCGCGGGTTCTGGCGATCATCAAGGATGAGTTGCTCGAGATCAAGGAAAAGTACGCTACTCCTAGAAGGTGTCCAATCTTGCCGGATGAGGGGGAGATTGCGATTGAGGATTTAATTTCGAATGACGGGATGATTGTGACTTTGAGCAATCGTGGATATGTCAAGCGAACGGCATCGAGTGAGTATCGTTTACAGGCGCGGGGAGGAAAAGGGGTGAAGGGGATGGTGACGCAAAAAAGTGAAGAGGAAGACGAGGAGAATGATTTTGTGGAGCATCTGTTCACGGCCCAGGCTCATGATTATTTGATGTTCTTTACGAATACTGGGCGTTTGTATGTCGAGCGAGTTTATGAAATTCCAGAAGGTTCGCGTGCTTCGAAGGGGCGTAGCATCAAAAATGTTCTGGATCTTCAGCCTGAGGAGACAATTGCAGCGGTATTGCGCTTGGAGTATACGACGGATGATGATGGTAATGATGTGACTTTCAGGGAAGATGCGGGGAATGTTTTCTTTGCAACGAGGTCTGGGAAAGTGAAGAAGACGAGTCTCTTTGATTTTAAGAACTACCGTAAGGCTGGAACGATTGCGATTAAGTTGGATGAAGGCAATGAGTTGATTGGCGTGCGGTTAACGTCCGGGAAACATGACGTGATGTTGGTGACTCATCGTGGAATGAGTATTCGTTTCAATGAGGAACAGGCGCGGACGATGGGGAGGAATTCGGCAGGGGTGATCGGAATTAAGCCGCGGGAGGGTGATTTTGTGGTCGGATTGGCGTTGGTTAATGAGGATGCTCGGTTGTTGGTGGCCTCTGAAAATGGGTTAGGGAAGCGAACGCCTTTCGAGGACTATATGGCGAAGAATCGTGGAGGTATTGGGATGTTGACGATGAAGTGTACTGATAAGACAGGTCCTGTCGTGGGAAGTTTATCAGTGGAGGAAGAAGATGAGCTGATGTTGATGACGAACGGGGGCCAAAGTATCAGGATTAGAGTTTCTGATGTTCGGGAAACCGGGAGGGCTGCTCAGGGGGTGAAGCTCGTGACATTAAATGAGGGTGAGAAGTTGCAGGCGGTTGCTCGAGTGATGCCAGATGACGAGGAGGGGGGGGATGAGGGCGTCGAAGGTGAAGAAGAGGAGTAGTTTTGAGTAAGGATCTTAAATAGTCGATTTCGGCTATTGGTAGTGTTGGTTGCGGGTTATTTTTTCGTTAAGTGTGCGACAAATCGTTGAATTAGAGGGATTCATCTATTTTTGATGGAAATGTGTGTTTGAAAATGATGTATTTGCATTGTATTGTCTTTCGTCATGTCAAGAGCTGGTGGCTACACGGCGATGAAGCCGATTTTTAAAGGATTTGCGCTGATCAGTGCCTTGGTGGTGTTAGCTTTGCTTTCGTTGGTGGCTGTTGCGTTTCTGAGTCTTTCGACGGTAGGTATCAAGAATACGAGGATTGATTTTCATCAACGAGAAGCGGAATCAAACGCGAGGTTGGCTTTGATGATCGCTTTGGGGGAGCTACAGAGAGAGTTGGGGCCTGATCAGAGGGTGTCAGCTCGTTCGGATCTCTCGATTGAAGAAGGAGAAAAGTATTGGACAGCGAGTTATCGAACGACTCAGAGCAACGGGAAACCATGGATTTCTAGGAGTCAAGAGAGAGGGCTGGTCGATCAGAGGAATGGAGGGCAGGGTGATACTGATGACTCTTTGGTTAATTATTTGGTGAGTGGTAACGAGGGTTCGAGAGGGGGAAGGCTGGTCTATTATCCTGACAAGTTTGAGAGAGTGGATGGTATTCGCATGGTCGGTGAGGGTTCTGCCGGAAGGGATGAAAGTAGGCATGTCTTTGTTCCGAAGATTGGTATTGAGAAGGAGGGACAGTTGACCGGGGGTTATGCTTTTTGGGTGGGGGATGCTGGAGTGAGGGCGAATGTTGGAGTAGGAGAGGGGGATTCGACGGACGAGGTATCGAGGGTGATTGATCTCTTGGGGATGGCGGGAGCGGAGTCTGCAGCGATGGAAATGGGGGGGGATCGTCTGACAATTCGAGGATCTAGTCAGAGGCTGCTCGTCTCAGATTTGACCGTGGGATTGATGGGTGAAGGGGCTCAGGATTGGGTTCGGGAAAAATTTCATGATTTCACGACACAGTCGAGGGGGGTGTTTGCGAATGTCCGTGACGGGAAATTGCAGAAAAATCTGACTGTTTTCCTTAATCAGAATGAAGATATTGCCCCCTTAAATGTGGGTGGAACCCGCTTGCCTGGCTTAGCTGGTAGTGATAACTTGGTAGGATTCGCGAATCAGCAACGTGCTGATGAGGAGGGGGTCGATTGGAACAGTCAAAAGCATCGTAGATCGTCCCCGCGCTTTGAAATGTTGAGGGCTTTACTTCGTGATGCTGAGGAAATTGCTCTGAAGTCGGGGGCCGTGGAATCGAAGCTGCCGAAGCGGCAGCAGGGTTTTCGGTTACCAGGGGTGTTAGAAGGTAGTTCTCAAAATCTTTCTCCGGCAGCTTTGGCGGAAGTTGAGGCGACGACCTTGGCGCCGGTCTTGGTTGAAGGGTCGATGTTTAATACCTTTAGTGTGCACAACAACCCACCGGGAAGCCGTTTTCGATACAATATTCGTTCTCATGACTTCCCAAGGGTTGTTCTTTGGAATCCATACAGCGTCCCGCTTGTTTTTCCGGATTCAGTGATCGTTCTACAAATCAATGGAAGACGTGGTTTTCGCACAGATGCTTGGATCAGGACAGATGATGGCCAAGAGAGGTTGGTGGGGTGGGCGAGTTGGCTGAATTTTGGTGGGAGAACCCAGCCAGATGGTCCAGTGATTGGGAGTGAAGCTTATGATGATAAGTATACCGGTAGTTATTACTTCAAGTTAGAGGGTATTAATTTTGAACCGGGTGAGTGTCTGGTGTTTTTGCCAACTCAGGCAGCTGAATACGACGGTCAAAATGTTCTCAACAATACGCTGTCAGCGACAGCAGACTATAATTTCGCGAATAACTACTATCACTCGGCATCTGAATTTGATGAGGAGAATCCTGAGGATATTGGTGGTATGAATTGGTATCCCAAGCGATTTTGGTATCAGCCGTCGGATCGCCATTTCCAGGCGGCGACAGGTGACGCTTCTGCCAAGCAGGAGACTCAGGGTGACGATAGTCAAATGGTTCTCAAAAAGTTAGGGACGTCGAACAGTTTGACGCCTCAGGAGTTTGATTTGTTGGACCAGGTTGCTGCGGTTTCTTGTTCATTGCAGTATGGGGCGGGGAGGGAGCCTCCAGAAGCATGGTATCATGACCCCAATGATCCCAATAGTGGGGTGGAAATCGAATTTTTGGAACTGGTGGATCCGGTGGTTACAGTTCCTCCGGACCGCAGGACGCGACAAGGATATCGAATGAGATGGTTTCGAGAACATCCTTCCAATGTTGGTATGGGGGGGAATGCTCTGTCGGGATTCCCTGAAGTGTGGGATGAATCACCGTTGGCAAATTGGAATCCAAGGGCTGCTTATGCGTCGAGATCGCCTTACGAAAATTTGATTGGAAACCAAGGGGATGGAACGGTGAGTGGGCCATGGTTTTTTGGGATTTATACGAGGGATCTTTATGACGAAGCAATTGGTTGGGATTTGCAGACTCCGATTCGTGGAACGGGTGGGAGGAATCGAGGTTTTCCATTTGGGCTACCTCTTGAGGGTCCTGAAAAGATGGTGGTTTTTGATGTTCCGAGAAAGGAGGTTGGTTTGGTATCCTTGGCTCAATTACGTCATGTGAAATTGACTGACTATGTCTGGCATCCTTCTTTCCCGATCGGGAATTCTTTGGTGGACCCTCGATTTGGCTTGGATGGAATGACAGGGACTAAACCTGGAGAGGATGGTCAAGCGTTCAGATTCAATGGGTTTAGTGGAGATTTGATTGGGTGGTCAAACAATGCTGAGCGTGGGGTTGGGCAGGATTCATGGGCTTCCCATGGACGAGGTTTCTTCCATGATTTGCCTGAGGAAGAAGATCTGGTTTATGACCTATCTTATGAGGTTAATTTCAACCTTTGGGACGATTACTTTTTGAGTTCGGGTAGTCAAACAGAGTTGCAGAAATTTGCGGTGCGTGAACCCGGAGTTAGGTTGCCGAATCACCGGATTGTGAGGATTTCCTCGGGTGATCCTGATGATGGGGTAGACTTTCATCGTTCTCCTTTGATTTACATGAACGAAGGGGCGTTCAATGTGAATTCAACCAGCGTTGAGGCTTGGAAAGCGGTTCTTTCGTCGAATCGAAGAGAAGATGGAGCGACTCCTTTTCCAAGAACGATCGATGGATCTGGTAAGGAGTGGAGTTCGGATGATGGTTTTTCGTTAGATCAATTGTGGGGAGGGGTAAGAGTTCTTAACGATTATGAAATTGATTCTTTGGCGAGGGCGATTGTCGAGGAGGTGAAGAAGAGGGGGCCATTTTTATCGTTGAGTGATTTTGTGAATCGGCGTTTGGCGCCAGGTGAGCTGGGCAAGAAGGGGGCACTTGAAGCAGCAATTGAGGCATCTGGAGTGAATTCGATCTTTGATGAATTTGAGGATTACAAGGTCCGGAGGGATCGATCATTGGGGGACTATCAACATCCGGACAATATTGACGATGCGACCCGTTTAGAGCAGACGATGAAGCCGGTTTCGAAAGTATGGGGTGCCTCGACTTATGTTACTCAAGGTGACGTGTTACAGGCGATTGGAGCTGGTTTGTCTGCGCGATCAGATACTTTTGTGGTGAGAGCTTATGGCGAGTCTGTGGTTCGGGGAGAAGTTGTTGCGCGAGCTTGGTGCGAGGCCACTATTCAGAGATTGCCTGAGCCAGTGACGCCGGATGAGTCAGGTATCAATCCGTTGATTGACGAAGATTTGCCAGATTTTGGTCGCCGTATGGTGATTCGGAAGATTCGCTGGTTGAGCCGGGATGAGGTCTGATTGAAATTGAGAGACAGGCGATGAATTTTGTGTTTCTCTTGAACAACGAGCTTCCCGTTAACGTCAAAATTTATATTCCAAATCTCTAAACTGATGAGAATTATTATCACATTCCTACTCGCTTTCGTTTTTGTTGGTTCACTCCACGGTCAGCGGCGTCAAGAGCCAAGGAAATATGTTCGATTCATCGCTTTAGGTGAGGCGCCTCCGTGGAAGGAGAAGTTGGAGAATGGAATCCGAGTGCAAATTCCTCCGCCTAAATGGTCACTTCCCCCTAATCCTGTTTCATACAAGCGTGGAGAAAATGAGTTCAAGCTTAAGTTGCCGCTCAGGAGGGTCTCAAAGCTGGCGAGATTTGGTGCGGAGTCACCGATTGCGTTGTATGAGGGCGGGATTGAGGAGGATAAGAAACCTTGGATTTCAGCCAGGCAGTTGTCTTCTCGGTTTTCATTGGGAGTTATGTTCCGAGATCCGAAGGCAATGACATGGGAGAACCCAAAAATGTTGGTTCTTCAAGATGACGCGCGAAGTTTTCCGGTGGGGTATGTTCGGTTCATCAATGTATCGGACGTGAAGATGCTGGTTAAATTGGGAGAGGGGGAAGCTTCGCGAGTTTTGACGGTTGAGCCTGGGAAGTCGAAGATTGAAGCCTTGTCGGAGGAGTCGACTCTGATGAAATTGGGTTTTCGGAAGGGGCGAAGTCAGGATCGGACTCTATTCAGTAATGTGTTAAAGTTGACCCGAGGGCATCGGGCCAATGTTTATTTGTTTAAGGCGCAAGGAGAGAAGCCACGGATTCCAGTTGTTTTTTCGATTGATCAGGAAACGCCTCCAAGGCCTCCTCGGCGTCAGGGGCAAAGGTAGGTTTTTCTGATCTAGGGAAGTTCACTGAGGGTGGAATTAGATGGTTGGCTGTTCTTTTTCCTTTAGCTACTCCAGGATTTCGGAGCTGGGTTTATACCGCATCTAGTTTCAAAACGTTGGAATGGTATTATTGGTGTATTGATAGAGCGAGGGGATGAATGTAAGTTGTCGATGTGATGAAATTTGTTGCATTTCTCTTGTTGAGCTTGGTGGTTTTAGAGCCGGCGTGTGGAAAGGGGAGGTCTAAGGAGAAGCAGAGAAAGTTTGTTCGGTTTTTGCCGTTGGGGGAGAGTCCTGTTTGGAAGGCAAAGCTAGAGAATAAGATCATTGTGCAACAGCCTTCTCCAAAATGGGCGAGGCCTCCAGAAATGGTGTCATATCGAAGGGGTAAATAGGAGTACGAATTGGACCTAGATTTAGGCAGAGTCTCAAAATTGGCTCATTTTGCGGCTGATAGCCCCATTTATTTATTTGATGGGGAGATCGAAGAAGGTGAGAAGCCCTGGGTCGCTGCTCGGCAGTCGTCTGCGCAATTTTCTTTAGCTATTCTTTTTCGGGATCCAGGGGAAAAAATTGGGAGAATTCTAAAGCGCTTGTTTTGAGGGATGATCGGGGGAGTTTTCCAGTGGGGTCGGCTCGATTTGTTAATGTGTCGGAGAAAAAAATGTTGGTGAAGTTGGGGGAGGGAAAAGAGGCGAGGGTTGTTACGATTGAGCCAGGGGAGAGTAAAATTGAGCCCTTATCTGAGGGGCAAATGCTGATGAAAGTTGGTTATCGGGCTTCTCGAGCAGTCGATCGGACTCTCTATGATAATCAGTTCAGATTAACTAAGGGTTATCGGGCTAACGTGTTTCTGTATAAGGCTCATCGAGAAAATTCGCGAGTGCCTGTCCTATTGTCGATGACTCAGGAAAAGCCTCCGAAACTTCCGACCAAGCGGCGTAAGAAATAGCGGTGATTGGGATGGCTCATTTGGTGTGAGCGTTTTTTTGGGGGGCGGAGAAATGGTGAGTTTCTTGACGGTTCGGGGTTCCATTGCATAATTCCGCCGTTCTCTCGGCAATGGTGGTTGGGAGGACGACCAACCTTTATTCCTAGGAAAAGACTCATGGCAAACTATGCAATTAACGGATTTGGCCGGATTGGCCGAATGGTGCTTCGTTCTCTCAGTGATGATGAGCTGAGAAAAGTGGTCGCAATTAACGACCTGACAGATAACAAAACTTTGGCTCATCTTTTAAAGTATGATTCTTCCCAGGGGAGGTTTGACCGAGAGGTGAGTTTTGATGATGACTTCTTGTATGTGGATGGGCATAAGATTCATGCGAGTGCGGAGCGTGATCCTGCAAGCCTTCCGTGGGGTGATTGGGGGGCGGATGTCATTTTGGAATCAACAGGATTTTTTGCGAGCCGGGAAGGTGCGACAAAACATATTGAGGCGGGTGCGAAGAAGGTGTTGATTTCTGCTCCGGCCAGTGATCCAGATCTGACGATGTGTTTAGGGATCAATGCGAACGAGTATGACCCGGCGAATCATCATATTGTTTCGAATGCTTCTTGCACTACGAATTGCTTGGCACCGTTGGCTAAGGTTTTGAATGATAAGTGGGGATTGAAGCGTGGATTCATGAGCACGATCCACAGTTATACTGGAGATCAGCGTTTGTTGGATGCTCCTCATGGAGATCTTCGTCGCGCCCGTTCTGCAGCGGTTAATATTATTCCTTCTTCGACAGGTGCTGCCCGAGCGATCGGGTTGGTCATTCCAGAATTAAATGGAAAGCTCAATGGAGGAGCTTTTCGTGTGCCGGCGCCTACTGGTTCGTTAACTGATCTGGTCGCGGAAGTTGGAGCTGAGGTTACTGCTGAGGAGGTCAATGCGGCGTTTAAGGAAGCGGCTGAGGGGCCATTGAAGGGAGTTTTGAGATATAGCGAAGACCCTCTGGTTCTCCAGGATATTGTGGGAGATCCCCATAGTTCGATTTATGATGCTGATCTAACTTTGGTCATGGACGGGACGATGGTGAAAGTCTGTTCTTGGTATGACAACGAGTGGGGTTATTCTAATCGGGCTGGTGAGGCTCTCAAGATGTTGGGAGATTCGCTCTAGGTCTGAGTTGATTTAAGATATTGAGAAACCCGGTGGACTGGTTGGTTCATCGGGTTTTTTTATGGTCCATGGCGGAGGAATTGATTTTTCTATTCCTCTTTTTCTTCTTTCGCCTTTTTGGCAAGTTCTTGTTTGAGGTATTCCTGATCTTCTTTACTCAGGCTTGCGAATCTGAAGTCGATGATCTTTCCATTTTCTTGGCGAGCTCGAGCGATCCCGAGTGCGGGTTCAAAAAATTCGAGGCGGGCTTCTAGAGTTCTTCCGTCTGAGCTGCGGAATGTTCTGAGCTCCCCAAGTTTGATTTTTGGTGGTCTTTTGTCGTCTTTGGGGTTGATGGCGATATTTTCTTCGGACGAGCCCATCATGTGGAGTTTGAGGTCTTTGGAGGCAAAGATGAGGGCTACGACGGACGACATAAATAGGCGTGGGGCTGAGGTGTAGGAGCCGCCAGCATCTCGATTGGGCTGGGAGACGAAGGTTTCGTCATGGCATTGAGCAAGGGTGAACCACCAGCGGTGATAGTCCATGAGACTGCGGTAGGCTTTTTTGTCGCGAAGGGCAGCGATGGCAGTCCAGGCCATTCCGAGAGGAGGGCATCCGTGGGTATCTGGGAAAGCTTTGGGATGTTCTTTGATGCAGTCGACATTGAGACGGCCCCATTTTTGGTATTTGCGGTTGTCAATAGGGGCGAG
The DNA here is from genome assembly GCA_020627645.1 of Akkermansiaceae bacterium. Taxonomy (GTDB): domain Bacteria; phylum Verrucomicrobiota; class Verrucomicrobiia; order Verrucomicrobiales; family Akkermansiaceae; genus SW10. The sequence goes on along the minus strand of JAHDGN010000019.1, from coordinate 606 downwards.
GAAATTGGCAATGGCGGTGCTACCTGTTCGTCCGAGGTCAGCCCAACGGTCGTCTCCGGCATTGACGGAATTATACCAGACGTATCCGATGTTATTGGTTCCATCTTTCAGGAATTGGTAGGCCATTTTTAAGCGTTCTTCGTCGACTTCAACTCCACAGCGTTGGATGAGTGAGAGGGCCATGAGAGCTTGACTCGTGGTGATGCACATCGGGCCGTAGCCTTCGTAGTATGGATTATGGCCCCAGCCGCCGACAAAACGTGGGACATGTTTTGGGTTCTTCGTTTCTTCGCGGTTCGAGCGGAGTTGGCCTGAGGGGTCGATGAACTGAGCACCCATGAGCCAGTCGCGAATTTCTTCCAATTCTTTGATGGCCCATTTTTCTCCGGTGGCGAGATGATATTCTGCAAGGAACATACCAGCAAAGGTGTGCTTCCAGACGCTGAGTCCGTCCATTTCATCGGAATGGTCCGCGTCAGAAATGTTGGCCATGTGTTGGGCAAATTTTTTGACGTGCGATTTGTATTGTTTTTCGCCGGAAGCGAGGAGGGCATTCGCGTCAACTTTTGATCTAACTTGCTGATATTTAGTGATTTACCCCAGAAA
>JAHDGN010000422.1 GCA_020627645.1 Akkermansiaceae bacterium | reverse complement strand
AGCTAAATTGGCCTGTTGAACCTGGCCTTGTTGATACTGCTGATTGTGTGGCGCCAAAGGAACAGCACTACCTGACCGGAACAACAGCAAAAATAATGGAACACTCAGAAGAAATAGCTCAAAATAGAAGGCTGGGGTAAGCTTCACCTGGAAGACCTGAGCAGCCTGATCCGCAATCTGAGATCCGATTTGTGCAAACGCGTCATCCATTGTTTGCTCTCCAGACATATTTTCCTCAGCTTTTGCCTGACCACTAACACCCATTTTCTCATCCAGGCCTTTCTTCGCCGGAAAGCCGATCACCATCTGAAAAATCAAACACAACAGAGCAAGACCTGCACAAAACACCGCAACCGTTCCCGATTTTCCACTGGAACGGAATACCGACAAAAAGGCAAAAACTAGACCGCCGACTAGGGCAACTAATGCTACCCCAACGAGTGGAGCAACCCCCATCGACTCCCCCTCCTCGTTCTCCTTTCCTTCCTGCTGATTACTCATTGCTTTCAGCTGACTCGACACCGACCCATCCCCGACGATCGTTTGGAACCCATTCTGAGTGACAATCGATTGACCAGAACATTGAATATCTACCCACGGAAAAAGAAATAACAGGAGAGCCCCCAACAAAGAAGTCAGGCGAATCTTACTCAAAATTGGCTGGTTCGTTTTGTTTGAAGGAACTCCATGTTGAGGAGCCTGAACATACGGATTATTTGCGACTGGTTGATTCATAGTTTTTAATTGCAAATAATTAACGCCAAAATAGATCCCACCCTCCACTACAAACAGCGACCGATTTTGGAACCCGACCTGTGACCTCACGCATCGCCTGATTATCCATGACTGACAAACCTTTGATGATGCACCGTCTTCGGACTATACATTTCTCAGTATCTATCCTGATCATGTTGACCCAGAGGACTGACCCAGCTTGCCCGAAACATCAACAGGAGCAAAGGAACACTTAATAAAAGCAGCTCCAAATAAAACACCACCGTAGTCTTCGCCCGAAAAATTCCAGAAACGGGTTCAACAACCTGCTCCTCCATTTCCTCGGCCCTGTCACTCATCTTCAACATTTCTGATGACCAGTTCTCTAGACTGATTTGATGATTCTCCGCATCTTTATCAGCAATGGAGTTTCCAATTGGGAACCCGGCTAACATCTGAACAACCAGACATAAAAGGGCGACCCCGGACAAGACCACTGCCCACACTCCCGATCTTTCTCCCGGATCATATAAAGCTAAACCAGCAAAGCAAAGGGCTCCAATCAGCGCTACTAGTGCAACCCCAACCAACGGAGCAACCCCCAACGATCGACTCCCATAAAGTCCTCCTTTCCCAATCTCTTGCCCCAGTACATTCAATTGATTTGATATCGTATAATCACCAATGACCGTTTGTAAGCCATTCTGAGTTGCGACCGTTTGGGCAGAGCACTGGATATCTATCCAGGGAAAAATAAATAGTAAGAGAGCCCCCACTAGAGATGTGAGACGAATCCTACCTAAAACTGATCTGCTAGTTCCTGCTGAGCAAACCTCTTGAGAGGAATCTTTGGTGATTGGTTGATTAGCTTTTTTGTGCATGCAAAATACAAGATCAGAATGGATCCCGTTCTCCACTACAACAACTTAATGAATTTGGAACGCGATTTTTGTGATCTCACGCACCACTTATAATTGTCTATAACAAACAACCCTTTGATGGTGTATCGCCTTCAAACCATTGGTTGATACCAGGCTTGGTCGCAAGACAACCAACGGTCATTCAGCGGCGTAACTGCCTTACCAATGATATCTCTCCGAACAATAAAATTGCTCAAAAAACTCTTACCATCACATCAACCTGGTGAAGCGCTAATCACTTAATCGTAACCTGCTCCCCCTTCTCATTCACCATCGTCAATTGACCCCCAGTCAACTCCGTAATCGTCTTTAGATCTTCTTTTGCTCGGGGTTGCATCATGGCGACACAATTAACTACCACACCCATTTTTTTAGCTCTTTCACCAACCTCTTTTGCCCATCGAGCAGACCCCGACGCCATCCCATCAGTCATAAAATAAATTGTCTGTGGCACCGGCTCCATATCCAGAGCCATATGAATCGGATGATCCCAAATCGTTCCCCAGATCAAGGGCGACTCTTTCACAATCTTCTGGAGCCGCGACACCTCAGCATCACTAATTGAAACCCATGGCACTTGTTGCCTCTTACCCTCCGGATTCCAACCATGCGCTCCTCCATTCGTCTTCCACTGATACTTCTTCCCCTCTTCAGTCGTCACCGTGGCGGTCCTATTTCCCACCACCTGAACCTCGTCTCCTGCAACCCAAGCTGGCCCCGCAAAAAAGATCAACCCAACTTGAATCCCATTGTTCAGCAAATCAAGAGACATCGCCAACTCCTCCCGCATTAACTTCTCACGCTGCCCCCTCATCGAAGCAGAATAATCAATAACATATGCAACCCGCTCAGAACTCGAATTCTGCCCAAAAAAAGTCGACCCTCCTCCACCTGAACCAAATCCACCTCCATCACTCCAGCCCTCACCAAAATCATCCCCAGACCCGAAATCACTCGTAGTGGTAGGCACGTCAGCCACCGGAACCGCCACCGCAGATGGTGCGCTGCTCACAAGCACATTTGCCCGAGAGGAAGACGGCGCCGATGGCTTCCGCTCCACCTTCGTTTGAACCTTCTTTTCAGGAACATCTTCAACCGGCTCTGGGGTTCCAGCGTAAGCTACCAACTGAGGAACTTCATTCGACGGCACAACCATCGCGATAATCATCAGGATCAGCCCAATCAAAGCCATCATCAGAAGAGCCACAATCAAACTCGTTAAAGTCGCAGTTCTTTTTCCTCTCTCAAACCTCTCCTTCGCTTCGGGAGATGTTTCGGCATGTAAACTCATATTTTTGGTAGGGATCACACTACACGAGGAAAATTGTCGAGCTAACTCGCTGATCTTTAACGCTTTTCG
>JAHDGN010000421.1:2150-3007 GCA_020627645.1 Akkermansiaceae bacterium | reverse complement strand
TATGTCGTTGATCGGGGGAGTGGAATGGGGGTTGGTGAAATGACGGTCGTGTTGGCTGATGGGGTGAAAATTTTGGCAGAGGGCAAGACTGGTGATGATGGTGTTTGGATTTTTGAGAATGAGGGTGGTAAAGGTTTCAAGGATCTGAGGGTTTTGGTGCAGGGGGAAAAGGGAATGGCAATGAGGGTGATGGGTGCGGTGCATGAGGATGCGATGTTTGTCGGTGAACCTGTTGGAGATTTTCTTGTTTTGTCAGGTGGTGCGCGACTTGGTGAGCGGCTTGATGTGGTGATGACGGTGAGGGATTCGGTTGACGGGAGGTTTGTGTTACCTAAGGAGGATGAGAGGGAGTTTGATCTCATTCTTCGCGATGGTAGGGATCGAATTCTTGATACGAAGAAAGTGAAGCTGAATGGAATGGGGCAGGGGAGGGAGTTTTTCGAGGTGCCTTCGGTGGTGGCGAATGGGTTGCTCAGGGTGGTTGCTCGAGGAAAAGTGGGAGGGAAAGAGCGGGAGTTTGGAGAAACGGTGAGAATTGTTAGTGACAAGGGTCCGAGGGTTAGGGTTGAGGTCAGTTTTAAGGATCATCAGGTCAAAGCTGGAGAGAAAGTCTTTGGTAAGGTGGTGGCTACTTGGCCGTGGGGTGAGCCGGTAGTGGGAAGAAAGGTTGAGCTGAATTTACCAATGCCTGCCGTTGGTTTTGAAACGAGTGCTCCGAAGATTTTTGGTGTGACCGATGTGCGGGGGGAGTTTGAGTTTGAGTATTTTCCTGACTATGGTGAACAAGCGACAAATCTGATTTTTGGTGCAAATTTGGTGGGTGGTTTGGGAAGCGGAGTAGGCAGGGTTGACTTGGT
>JAHDGN010000421.1:0-2140 GCA_020627645.1 Akkermansiaceae bacterium | reverse complement strand
CAATGATCTCGGTTCATTTTGATCGTGAGGTTCGCCTTTTTGCAGCGGGGGAACAGTTGGAGGTTGGGTTTCGGGTGATGAACGAGGAGGGTGGTCTTGATGGCCAAAACGTTGAGTTAAGTCTTGTCCGACAGGAAAGTAAGCGTGTCGACCAAAAGCTTCTTGGGCGGATGCCTTGGCCTTCAAACGTTTCGAATTCGTTGTTTGTTCATGATGAAGTCTTGGTTGAGCAGGTTGAGGTGTCTGGGAAGGGCAAGGATGGTAAGGGGGTGGCCAAGTTTGGTGGAGTAGAAACGCCAGGAGTGTTTTTGGTGAAAGCATTTGTTGATGGTCAGCAGGTGGGAATGACTCAGGTTAGGGTTCTGGGGCAACAAGAAGGAGGGATGGTTTCGTTTCGGAGAGGAGATGTAGTTTTTGAGTGTGGGCAGGAAGGGGAGGTTGAGGTGTTGTCTGCGATGCCAAAAAAGGTTTCGGCTCTTTTGGTTGTCGCGAAAAATGGTGGGTTGACGCATCAGAGGGTTGTTCTGAATCCCGGGGTCAATGTTTTGAAGGTTCCGGTGACTGTTGATATGGTGCCGAGGGTTGGTTTGCAACTTTTGACCTTTGAGGGAGATCAGTGGTTAGAGCGGTCGCTGGAGGTTGAAGTGTATGGTGGTTATCGGGTGGAATTGGGGATTCAAGAAGGAGAGGTATTGCGTGGTGGTGAGGAAAAACTAATCAAACTAAGGGCTCTCAATGGAGCCGATCAAGGCACCGTCGGAGGAGTATTGGTTGGTTTGGTTCGAAAGAGAGGACAGGATTTTTCGGGGGAATTTACGAGGGCTTTTCTGCCTGTGAAAGGGACGAAGTTTGCTTGTTTTTCGGGGCAGCAAGTCATCGAGATGGAGGCCACGCAAGAAGCCTTCTCTTCATCTCGATTGTTGAGTCCGCCTTCTTCGATGAAGGATCGGCTTGGAGGCTACGCTGAAGTGAGTTTTCTATGGGTAGGTGAGGTCGATGAAAGTGGATTGGGTGAGGTTCGAGTGACTCTTCCTGATGAGTCAGGAGATTGGGTTTTTGTGTCGGCAATGGTGGATTCTTTTGGGGTTTCAAGTCACGTGGAAGCTAAGTTGATTAAGGTGAATGAGGGTGAGCGGGAAGAGAAAGCTGATGATTGGTCGGGAGATTTTGTGGAGTCGAGAGGGGTGATTCTCAGGGATGGCGTGAAGGCTGGGAAGTTGACGCTTCAATTGCCTGAGGTCATCGAAGGAAAAGAGTTGGAGGTTGTGGTGATGGATGGGGTTCAGGCGATCATGCGGAAGCTGTTGGAGGGAGGGGTTGAGGATGGGGAAGTGATGGGGAGAAATCGAGGAGGTGAGCTGTTGGCAAGGGCCTCTGTCTATCGAAAAGCCAAGAAATTGGGCTACGATGAACAGTCAATGGCGGCATTGAGGTCTGATGTGCAAAGGGTGATTTCTGAGTTGGTCGGCCGCCAGGGAGCAGACGGTGGCTGGTCTAAGGTTTTGGGACGAAGGAAATCAGATTTTGTGACTTCGGTGATGGTGTATGAAGGGATGGTTGTTGCGAAGAAGGCTGGTTTAGCGGTCGACGATGGGGTGTTAAATTTGGGAGCAGGTTTTCTGAAGTCTGGTGGACGGAGTGATCATCTGAGAGCGTTGGCTCAAGATGTATTATCAAGAAATGGTGAAGGTGATTTTACGATGTGTAATCGGCTTCTTCGGGGAATACAGCGAATGTCGAATATGGGCCGTGTGAGTCTTGCGGGGGCGTTTCTAAATTTCGAGAGACCTGAGTTGGCTAAAAGGTGTTTGGAGGGATTAGATTTTAGCACTGAAAAGGATGGGATTGTTTTGGGCCGTGCTTTGCGGGTGCTTGTTGCTTTGGGTGATGAGATGGCCGATCAGGTCATGGGTCAGCTGATGAAGAATTGTGGAGTTCGGGGATTCCGTGATGATTTGACGAGTGGAAGTGGGGTTTCTGGGTTGGTGGACTATCTGGAAAACAAGAAGTTTGGAACATCCCGTGGCAGAGTGATTCGTTTGAATGGTAAAGTGATGAACGAAGGTTTGTCCGTGAAAAGGGAGCAGATTCTCAAGGGAGCGAATGTGTTGGAAGTTGAATTTGAAGAGGTAGGTCTTGT